>VAZL01000362.1 GCA_005883445.1 Alphaproteobacteria bacterium
GAAAACGCGCTCGGGATCAGCCAGGCCCTCTACAAGAAGACCTCGTCGTCCTTCGATCCGGTCAAGCAGTACGACGCGATCGCGGTGGTCGCGACGTCGCCGCTGGTTCTGGCAGTCGCCAATAACGTGAAAGCCAATTCGGTGAACGAACTCATCGCATATGCACGCGCGATGCCGCAGAAAATAAATTATGCCTCCGCCGGCATCGGCAGCGTCTCGCATCTGACCTTTGAAGTGATCAAGGCGGCCACGGCAATGGACGCGGTCCACGTTCCCTACAAGGGCGGCGGGCCCGCCATGAACGACGTGATCGCGGGCCACGTGGCCCTCAACATGGCATCGATCCAGGTCGCCAAGGGCCTCATCGAAGCCGGCAAGATCAAGGGGCTCGCGGTCACGAGCGCCGAGCGTTCACCCGTGCTGCCCAACGTTCCGACGCTGAAAGAAGCCGGCGTCAAGACCGCGGACGTGGATCTGCGCTTCTGGTTCGGCCTCTTCGCTCCCAAAGGAGTTCCCGATGCCGTCAAGGCCAAGCTCGACAAGGCCGTTGCGGCGACCCTGTCGCATCCGCAGGTGCGCGAACGGCTGGCCAATCTCGACATCGAGCCGGCCTACGCGCCAGGCAATCTCCTGAAGACAAAGCTCGAAAACGAGATCGCAAACTGGACGAAGTTCATCGACGCCCATGGCATCAAGCCGGAATAAGCCGCGCGCTCGCGCCGCCTGACAGAGGCCGAGCTGGCGCGCTATACCAAGATCATCAAAGACGCGAATATCAAACCGGAATAACAGCGAAGACCAACACCGATGTCCAAGAACATGCTCGACGGCGGTCAGGTGATCGTCGATTATCTCGTGCGCGAAAAGGTGCCTTACGTCTTCGGCCTGTGCGGCCACGGCAATATCGGCTTCCTCGACGCGCTCTACGAACGCTCCGACGAGATCAAGACCGTCTCCGTCCACCACGAGAGCGTCGCCGGCTTCATGGCGGACGTCTACTACCGCGTCGGCGGCAAGCCGACGGCGACGTTCACGTCCTGCGGCCCGGGTTCGGCCAATCTGCCGATCGCGCTCGCCAACTCCTATCTCGACTCCGTTCCGTTCCTCGCGGTGACAGGGAACGTTCCGACCAGCCAATTCAACCGCGGCGCGTTTCAGGAACTCTATCGCCATTATCAGGCAGACTTTCCGTCGACCGTGCGCGCCTATTGCAAACGCGTGTTTCAGCCCACGCGCGGCGACATGGTTCCACTCGCGATCCGGCAAGCGTGGAAGACCATGGTGACGGGGCGGCCCGGGCCGGTCGTGCTCGATGTTCCCTTTGACATCTTCAAGGAAGCCGCCGCCGAGGAAACCCCGAAGCCGGAAGAGTGGAACGCCAACATCTCCTGCCGCTGCGGCGCCGATCCCGAGGGCGTGACGAAGGCCGTCGACATGCTGCTCGCGGCGAAGCGGCCGGTCATCCTGGTCGGCCAGGGCGTCAAATACGGCGGCGCGGCGGCGGACTTGTTGCGCCTGGCGGAACGCTTGCGCATTCCGGTCGCGTGGTCGGCGAGCGGCACCGGCGCGATCGATTCCCGCCATCCCCTGGCGCTCGGCCTCGTCGCCCGCAATGGCCCCTATCAGGCCAACCATGCCGCGCGCACCGCCGATCTGCTGCTCGCGCTCGGCGTGCGCTTCGACGACCGCACGTCGAGCTCGTGGCTGCCAGGCTACTCGTTCACCATACCGCCGACGAGGCTCATTCACGTCGACATCGACCCGGACGAGATCGCGCGCAATTATCCGGTCGCGCTCGGGCTGATGGCGGACGTGCGCACCTTTCTCCACCAAATGCTAGCGGAGCTCGAGGCGCGCGACGGGCTTGCAGACGCAGCCGCGTCGCGGGCGAAATGGCTCGACACCATCGAGGGCTATCGCCGCGAATGGAACGCGTTCATCGCGCCGGGATTTGCCGACGACGCCTCGCCGATCCATCCGCAGCGCGCCGCCCATGAGATCGACAAGGTGCTGCCGGAGGACGCCATACTGGTGAGCGACATCGGCGTCCACCACAACTGGCTGATCCAGTTCTGCAATCCGAGGCGGCCGGATTCGCTCATCGGATCCATGGGTTTCGGCCCGATGGGATTCGGCGTCGCCGGCGTCTTGGGCGCGCAGTTCGCCGCACCCGAGCGGCCTTGCGTTTCGGTGTGCGGCGACGGCGCCTTCTTCATGCACGGTCATCTGGGTGGTGTGGAACAACTTCGCCTACGCCTCGATCCGCGGATTGCAGCGCGGCTATCTTGGCGGTCGCGAGCTTGCGACCGACTTCCGCCACCCCGACACCGGCGCCCCCTACAATCCGGACTTTGCCGCGATGGCGCGCTCGGCCGGCATCGCGGGCGTCAACGTCGACCGCGCCGCCGACCTTTCCGAGGCGTTGCGCGCCGCACTCGCCGCGCGCCGGCCCTATCTCATCAATGCCAATATCAGCGCCGACAAGAATCCGGGTGGCGCGGGCGTGTGGGAGCTCCCCGGCTTGGGCCAGAGTCAACCGGCCTTCGGTGGACGCTATCAACCTTGATGGCGGCTGCGAGGTGATGCCTTGGCTCGGCTGTGAGCGATTGACGGATCATCGGGAGGCACCAGAATCCGCTCGTCCCCGCGAAAGCGGGGACCCAGAGCTACGGACCGCGGCTGCTGGATTCCCGCTTTCGCGGGAATGAGCAGAATTCGCGATGTGACGAACGAACGCCGCCAGTCAAAGACATTTGCGTGTCATGATGGTGTCATGGGCCTTCTTTCATGGTGCGAGCTTCGGCGGGAGCGCTCCATGGACGTTGCAGTCACAGACGTTGCCTACCAGCGGCCGGTGCGCCGTTGGAAGCCTGAAAGGTGTGATCGCATCGCCCTCGTTCTGCAGGGCGGAGGCGCGCTGGGTGCCTATCAGGCGGGGGTGTTTCAAGCCTTGAGTGAGGCTGACATCGAGCCCGATTGGGTGACGGGCGTCTCCATCGGAGCCATCAACTCCGCGATCATCGCCGGCAATTCGAAGCAATGGCGGCTCAAGCGTCTGAGAACGTTCTGGGAACGGATTACCGAACGCAAGATTTGGAGTTACACCCCGGATGGCGACGTCTTTCGCAAGGCACGCAACGCGGCAAGTTCATGGCTGACTCTGATCCAAGGCCAGCCGGGCTTCTTCTCGCCGCGCCATCCAACCCCGTGGTTCAGCCTTGCCGGAGCTCAAAGTGCCACGAGCTATTATGACAACGCGCCGCTGCGTGAGACGCTCGAAGACCTGGTCGATTTCTCGCTGCTCAACGAAAAGACAATGCGCTTTTCGGTGGGCGCGGTGAACGTGTTGTCCGGGAACTTCGTGTATTTCGACAACCAACACGAAACGATCGAGCCGGAGCACGTCATGGCGAGCGGCGCCCTTCCCCCGGCGCTGCCGATGGTCAAGATCGGCACCGATCATTTCTGGGACGGAGGCATCGTCTCCAATACTCCGCTGCAATATATCCTCGACCAGGATGATCCACTCAACACTCTCATCTTCCAGGTCGATCTTTTCAGCGCGCGCGGCGTGCTTCCGCGCGACATCCAGGATGTCATGGCGCGGCACAAGGACATCATGTATTCCTCACGCACGCGCTACAATACCGACGTCTATCGACGGATTCATATCTGGAAAGCCCGCCTTTCTGCCGCGTTGCAAAAGATCTCCGACGACCGACTGTCGGATGACGAGCGCCGGCTGCGAGACGAACTTGCCACCCTGCCTGAGATCACGATCCTGCAATTGATCTACCAGCAGAAAGCATATGAGGGACACGCCAAGGATTATGAGTTTTCGGGCACCTCCATGCGCGAGCATTGGCAAAGCGGCTACGAAGATACCAAGCGCACGCTCAAGAAGCAGGAGTGGCTCAGGATGCCGGTTGAAGGCGCGGGCATTGTGGTGCACGACGTCCATCGCGAGAGCGACCGATAGCTACCGCACGATGCGATGTGGTTTGACACGGATTTGATGTGGCCAGGGCAAGCCGCCTACGACACGCGCTGCAGAAAGACCGGTAGCCCCCGCTTGTTGGCGTACATGGGACGATAACGCTCCGTATTGTACATGGTAGCGACGTCCAACTTGCGCGGCCCGAGCTTGGGATCGGGGATGGGCACCAGCTCGTAGCAGCCCTTCACTAGCGCCGACATGACGCCGGTCTGGCCCTCCAGCATGGCATCGTAGGCCATGTTGCCGAACGTCAAACCTACCAGCTTGTCGACGAAGTCCGGGTCGCCCGACCGCAGGTCGTAAGTGAGGTCGGATGTCATCGTTTCCTCGCCGGTGCGCCGCCTGATCTCGTCGGCCAGCGACTCGGCGACGCTTGCCTTCTTGCGGTGGCCGTATGCATCGGGGTCGCCGTATTCGCGCACTTGATAACCCTCCCACTCGGCGCCTTCGCTGAGCACAACCAGCGCATAGTTGCTCGGATTTGCGCGCTTCTCTTCGATGAGCAGCCGGATGAGCTTGTCGAGGTTGACCTTGTATTCGGGGACGACGCAGCGGATCGAGGTGGTGTACGCCGTGTAGAGCGCCGTAAAGCCGGCATCGCGGCCGAAGACGCGAAAAATGCCGATCCGCTCATGCGAAGCCACCGTGGTCCGCTGGCGCTGGATGGCGTCGCTGGCGCGGGTGATCGCGGTCGAGAAGCCGATGCAGTACTCGGTGTTGTGAACGTCGTTATCCATCGTCTTCGGGATTGCAATGATCTTCACACCGAGCTCGTTGAGCTTGGCCGCATAGCCGAGCGTGTCGTCACCGCCGATGGCAATGAGGTGCTCGATGCCCAGCGCCGAGAGGTTCGCCAGCACCTGCTTGGAGACATCCCAGGTGTTGGTGGCGACGCCTTTACTACTCACGGAGAGCGGAAAGTCCTTGCTGGCAAGGTGATCGGGTAGCTTCGTCATTTTGGCCGGGTTGGTGCGGCTCGAGTGCAGCAC
This sequence comes from Alphaproteobacteria bacterium, assembly GCA_005883445.1. GTDB lineage: Bacteria > Pseudomonadota > Alphaproteobacteria > Rhizobiales > Xanthobacteraceae > VAZQ01. The sequence goes on from VAZL01000362.1 coordinate 4,987, forward strand.
GGTCCCGCCGCGACGGTCGATGATGCGCGTGTTCTCACGGTCGAGCGGCATGACGTAGCGGCGCCGGCTGTCCCGATCCTCGGGGTTCAGGTGCGTCAGTGCCTCCCAGCCGCGGCGCAGCCCGAGGACCTCGATATCGTTTTCGCTGCTGCGATAGGTGACGGTTTTTATGACCGAGTTGAGGCCAGGGACGTCGCCGCCCCCAGTGAGGATGCCGATTCGCTTTTTCGCCATGACGACACCTCTACTGCACTTTCACGGACTCCTTCGTAAACCGATGGACGCCGGCTAGTTATCGCGCGGCGGCGATTCCCGGCGAGGATGGGGCTGCACCTTTGCCGAGTCTCTTCACGATCTCCGCGACGATCTCGCGCGGATGCCGAACGATCGAAACAACGATCGGATGTTCGTCCGACTGCGGCTCTTCGAGGGTTGCGAATTGGCTGTCGAGCAGCGAGGGTGGCATGAAATGCCCGTCGCGCGCCGCCAGGCGGCGCGCGATCAGGTCCCGTCCGCCCTTGAGATAGACGACGCGGACGTCGGGGCGATTGCCGACCAGGATATCGCGATAGGCGCGTTTGAGCGCCGAGCACGCGACGGTGCCATGATTGCCGACGCGCCGCGTCGCGTCGATCCAGGCCGCAATACCATGCAGCCAGGGCCAGCGATCCTCATCGGTGAGTGGCACGCCGCCGTGCATCTTCTCGACGTTCGACGGCGGGTGGAACCAGTCGCCCTCCTCGAAGGTCCAATTCAGTCGGTGGGCGAGCATCGACGCAATCGTGCTCTTGCCGCAGCCGGAGACTCCCATCACCACGACGACGGAAGGACTCCCCACAGGCGAAGCGGCTTTGTTGTCAGATTCTGAGTCTCGTGTCCGGCGCGACGGAGTCAGCCGATGACGCGGCGCAACTGCGGATGTCCGCTTCTTACGGCGTTTGATCATGAGCATGCGACTTGGCGTTGACCCGCCACCTGAACGAGGGGTCAACTTCGCCAGCAAGGATAGCATAGCGCGGGCGCTATCCGTGTGAACCGGTCAATTTGGGTAGGCGATCTCGCCGACGTAATTCAATTCCGACCACTGAGTTCCAAGTGATCCGGCAGAAAAGGCCCATATCCTCAATGGATCACACTCCTACCGTGCTGAGCTCGCGCGTGGATTCGTGATCGAAGGAGTCGTTCGCCCGGGTGCTTTTCGCCCGGCGTCGTTCGCGGCCCCCAATCGGCCTCACTGCGTGGCGAGGACCGCGTGGGACAGGTAGAGAAATAGAGCGCAGCCCAGAAGCACCAGCAAAAGGGCAAGCGCCACGTCGATCCGCGTTCCCGGGCCTGGGTGCGGCTCTTCGCTATCGATGTTCTTCGCGGTGACCAGAAAGCGGACCCCTGCGATGGCGACTATGGCGGTGCCAAGGACGATAAGCGCCAGTCCGGCGATGTTGCCGAATCTTTGGCCCGGCAATGAGAGCGCGCGGCCGGACAACGACGGAGCAGCGACCTCAAGGAACAGGTCAAACTTCTCAACGAGGAATCCGAAGGCCATGACGGCGATGGCCGTGCGGACCCAAGCGAGGAACGTCCGCTCATTGGCAGCATGGTCGCTGTAGCCACGGATCATAAAAGCCTCACTCACGATCAGACAGGAAGGTCTTCCGGTCTTGCTTCCGAAACTCGGTCCGTTTGACGTGGCGTGGCGCGTTCGCGTTGCTTGAGATCACATCGTCGGAATGCGATGCCTGAAACCGCCGCCTGTCGGGCAACCGGCGACGCAAAACCGCCCATCACTCCTCCAGACGTTCGATCTCGAGACTCAAGCAGTCCCCGATCTGGCATCGATAGCCAGCGCCAGCAGCCAGCAGGTCGCGCGCTTGTTCCGGCGATTCAGCTTCGACATACCACTCCTCGATGCGGGTGACGTGCACGGTCGCGTGGAACGTCTTCAGCTTAGGTGGGTTTTTCAGCTTGGATGTGTTTTTCAATGCGGCAACGGCCATGGCGCTCACTCGTGGCGAATCACTTGTAGGTGCAATTTTAGCTCGGGCAGCGTCCCCAGAACAAATCGACAACGAAACCCCCATGGACTATTGTAAGGAGTTTCGCGAACGCCGTTCGAAGACTTCGCCCGCATAACGGCTCTCACGTCGTGCGGCCCACCTGGGTCGCATCGAAGAAATATGTTCTGGCTTAGATTCGGACTACGGACGCCCCATATCCCTTGAATGGCACCGCTGAATAACCGATGCAGTAAAAGGAGTCAGTCGTGGCCCCACGTGCGTATTGGAAAGGCTATTTGAAACTCTCGCTCGTATCGTGTCCGGTTGCACTCTTCCCCGCGAGCAGCGAACGAGAAAAGATCAGCTTCCACCAGATCAATAAAAAGACGGGCAATCGTATCAAATACCGAAAGGTCGATGCCGAGACCGGAGACGAGGTCGACTCCTCCGACATCGTCAAAGGCTATGAAGTCGGCAAGGGCGAATACGTCGAGATCGAGCCCGAAGAGCTCGAGGCTATCGCCATCGAGAGCAAGCGCACGATCGAGATCGACGAGTTCGTGCCGAAGAAAGAAATCGATGAGCTGTATCTCAACAGCCCGTACTACATCGTGCCGGATGGCGAAGTCGGCCAGCAGGCGTTCGCGGTCATCCGCGAGGCGATCCGCAAGGAAGGCATGGTGGCGCTCGCCCGGGTGGTCTTCACCTCGCGCGAGCATGTCATGGCAGTCGAACCGCGCGGCAAGGGTCTTCTCGGCATCACGCTGCGATACCCATATGAGGTGCGCAAAGAAGACGAATATTTCGACGACATCGAAGATGAAAAGATTCCGAAGGACATGGCGGATTTGGCGGCGCACATCGTTGAAACCAAGGCTGGGCATTTCAAGCCCGAGAAGT
>VAZL01000950.1 GCA_005883445.1 Alphaproteobacteria bacterium
AGGGCGAAGCGAAGTTCGCCAGCATCGCCGCGTCGGGCCATTGCAAATGAAAGATCACGGTCGCCGGATCGGGCGTGTCGATGCCGGTCACCGCGCCATAGTCGGCCCGTCGCACCGAAAGCACGCCTTGCGGCGGGTGAATGATTCGGTCGTAACTCGCCTTCACATCGGCGGAGGTTAGCCGCGACCCATCGTGGAACAGGACGTTCTGGCGCAGTTTGAAGGTATATGTGCGCCGGTCGGTCGACACGCTCCAGGATTCGGCGAGATCGCCCACCACCTGCGGATAATTGGCCGTGTCGAATTTGAGCAAGGTCGAGTAGTGCGGGATCACCGGATGGATGAAGACAAAGGAGAAGTTGGCGTGACAATCGTAGTTCGGCGGTTCGGCATCGACCGCGAAATCGAGGGTCCCGCCGCGGGTTGGGTGCGGTTCGGCAGCGGCGGTGCCATGGAGGACGAGCATACCGGCCAAGCCTGCGAAGAGTGCCCGCCAGTGCGGCGCGCGCGTGCCGGCCGGCCAGCCGGGCGCTGCGGCGATCTCTTGATCCGTCATCGAAATTTCCTTCGAAGGGGGTCGCCGGGGTTCACTGGGGCTGGCCCGTTTGCCAACGCTGATATTGTTGGAAGAGGTCGTGTTTTTCCTGCTGGGTCATAGGCGTGCCGCCAGTCGATTCTCGGCGCTCGTCAACAAAGCGCGCGAACATTGTCAGCAATTCCTCCGGGTTCGGCGCCTTGGCCACTTGCAGGTTGCGTTGCAACCACTGCTCGGCAGGCGGGTAGCGCCGCCAGCCAGGAACCTCGGCTGCGAGGTTGACCTCCTGCCACTTCGGATGGTGGCCAGGCTCGAGCAACGATTGGAAGCC
>VAZL01000363.1 GCA_005883445.1 Alphaproteobacteria bacterium
CGCCGTCCGCTCCGAAAGCCCATTCCAGCGCGCCGCGCAAGTTGTCGATGTCGGAGGCATAGCATGCCATCCACTGCCGCGTCGGGGTCGTCTCCCACTCCGCCGTCGCTTGTGCAAGCCGCGCGGCGAAGTGCTCGGCGTGCCGCCGGCGCATGCGCGAAGCATCGGCGAGCTTTTCGGACGCATAGTAGCGGGTCGATTCGAGCAGGCCGTAGCGAAACTCGCTGCTGGCCGCATCCGCATGCACCAAGGATTTCTCGACCAGCGACAACAGCAGATCGCCCACCTGCTGCGCTGGGATTTCGGCGCTCGCAACGACTGCCGTGATCGATGCGAGCGCCGCGGTGCCGAAGAACACCGACAACCGGGCGAGCAATATCTTCTCGGCATCGCTGAGTAGGGCGTAGCTCCAGTCGATCAGGGCGTGCAGCGTCTGCTGTCGCGGCAATGCCGTGCGGCTGCCTGCGGTCAGCAGACGGAAACGCTCATCGAGGCCGCGCGCAAGCTGCTCGAGTGACAACACTCTCAACCGCGGCACCGCCAACTCGATCGCCAGCGGGATGCCATCAAGCCGCTGGCAGATCGATCCAACCGTCGCAGCATTGGCGTCGTTCAGGGCAAATCCGCCAAGCGCGCTCGCGCGCTCGACGAAGAGCCGCACGGCGGCGTATTCGCCCGCGCGCGCCGCCGTCAATGTGCCGCTCGCGTCCGGCGCCGGCAATGATGGGACGCGAACAATGCTTTCTCCCGCGATCGCCAGCCGCTCGCGGCTCGACGCCAGAATCGACAGGCGGGGGCAGCTGCGCATCAGCGTTTCGGCAACACGCGCCGCTTCGGCGATGACATGCTCGCAATTGTCGAGGATCAGCAAGAGCTGCTTGTCCTTGAGTGCCGATGCCAGCGTTTCGATCGCGCCGCTCGGAGCATTGAGGCTCACGCCCAAGACGTCGCCGACGATGGACGTTACCAGCTGCGGATCATTGAGCGGGGCCAGCTCGGCGAGCCATACGCCGTCCGGATAACGGTCGAGGACGTTGCGGCCTGCCTCGATCGCGAGCCGGGTCTTGCCGACGCCGCCCGACCCGGTCAGCGTCACCAGACGATGAGCAGCCAAGCGCACCGTGATGTCCGCGAGGTCCGCTTCGCGTCCGATCAAAGTGGTGAGTTGCTGCGGGAGATTGTTGGTCGCGGCACCCGCGGACACTGCCGCGGTTCGGTCGGGGGCGGATGCCGGCGGGGCTGTGAGCCCCGCGCCGCTTTCGCGTTGCACCGGCGCCACGAAGCGATAGCCCCGCCCGGCGACGGTGAGCAAGTAGCGGTCGCCATCGCCGGCCGTGGACAGCACCTTGCGCAGGGCGGAAACGTGAACCTGGATGTTGTTTTCTTCGACCACCACCCCGGGCCACACCTCGGCCATGAGCTCGTCCTTGGTCACCAACTGGCCGTGGCGGTTCACCAACATCAGCAGGATTTCGAAGGCGCGCTGGCCGAGCGTGACCGGCACCCCATGGGCCAGCAGCTCTCGCCGCGCGGCGAGCAATTGGAACGGTCCGAACGCGAAATTCTCGGCCATCGGCGTCACTCCGGCGCCGGTGACGTCGATTCGATGAACCGCAGCGTCAGCCGATTGCGGCCCTCGCGGCGTTCGTAATCCATGCCGCTTGCAAAACTGCGCATGAGATGGATGCCGAGATCACCCACTTTCGCCTTCTCGAGCGAAGTCGCCACCACCGGCGGCGGAGCCCGCGTGGGATCGAATTGCCGGCCGTTATCCTCGATGCGGGCGACCAGAGTTCCGCCATTGCGCTCGAGCTCGACCGCGATCTCGAGCCGCTCGTCCCTTGCGGCACCGTACATGATGATGTTGGCGACGGCCTCTTCGAGGCAAAGTTGGACGGCGAACGAAACATCAGACGAGATGCCATGCTGTGCGAAGCCTTCAATCCACCCTGCCAGCCGTTGCAACTCGGCAACGTCGTTGCGCAGCACCAGTCGTCTTGGGTCAAGGCTCGACATCGGACTCACGATGCCAGCGCCGCCGCTGCTGCGGTTTCGGTTTGATGGATCGGAATCAACGCGTCCATTCCAGCCGTCTTGAGGACCTTGGCGACGTTGTTGTCCGGGCACAGGATGACCAGGTTTCCTCCCTTGCTCTTGACGATCTTGGCGCCGACCAAGAGAACGCGAATGCCGTAGGAGGCGAGGAAGTTCACCGCGGAAAGATCAACGATGATCTTTCGTCGTTCGGTCACGATCTTGTTGAATGGCAGCTCCATGACGACTGCCCCCGTGGTATCGAAGCGCCCCTGCAGAACGACTTTGGTAATGCCGCCGGGGAGATCTTCGGCCGAGAGGTCCATGCAGCACCTGTGGCTCGGGCCATCCGCGCCCGCGCCGGCTGTCATAGCCGTATTCGCCTCGCGGCGGAATGGCGAAACCATTCCCGCTCAGAAGATTTCAGAACGATTCATATCCACCCCGCCGTTTCGGCGGTGGCGTCGGATCGTCGCCCGGGTCGCGGCTTTCTCCTGCAGTGCAATACCGATGGCGGGAGAACGCCGAGCGGGCACGCTCCGCCGGTGCTAGAGTGCCATTTCACATTGATCGGAACAGCGCGGTGACCGACAATCGACCGATGGGAGCTGGGCCCCGCATCCTCGTCGTCGATGACAACGACGACAACTGCTACACGTTGAAGCTTCATCTCGATCTCGAAGGCTACACCGATGTCGCGACCGCCCGGGACGGCGAGGAAGCGATTGCGCTCCTCGAGACGAGCGCCTTCGACCTCGTCCTCCTCGACGTGATGATGCCGAAAGTCGACGGCTTTCAAGTGCTCGCCTGGCTCAAGGATCAAGCGCGGCTGCGCGATCTCCCCGTGATCATGATCTCGGCGCTCACCGAGATGAACAGCATGGCGCGTTGCATCGAGCTCGGCGCCGTCGATTATCTGCTCAAGCCCTTCAATCCAATTTTGCTGAAAGCGCGCCTCGGAGCGACCCTCGAAAAGAAACGCTTGCGGGACGAGATCGACGCCCATCTCGCCCGGCTGCAGGAGGAGCTCGATGCGGCGCGCCGACTGCAGATGGCCATGGTGCCGCAGTCATTTCCGGCTCCGAGCCCGGATTTTCCGATCGATCTGTGCGCGAGCATGGAACCTGCGCGCGAGGTCGGCGGCGATCTTTATGATTTTTTCGTCACCGAGGATGGAATGCTGTGCTTCCTGGTCGGCGACGTGTCGGGCAAGGGCATGCCGGCGGCGCTGTTCATGGCACGCACCAAGAGCCTGATCCGTATCGCCACCGAGCTCATGCGCTCGCGGCAGGGGACATCGGCGCGGCCGGCCGAGATCATCGGCCGGGTCAATCGCGAGCTTTGCCAGAACAACGGCGACATGATGTTCGTGACGCTGTTCTTCGCGATGCTCGGACCGGGAAGCGGCGAGCTCGAATTTTGCAATGCCGGCCACAACGCGCCCTATCGCCTCAACGGGCAAGGGCTCGAGGTGATCGAGGGCGCCAAAGGCATCATCCTCGGCGTTCGTCCCGATGCGGTCTACGCCACCGGACGGACGTCGTTGGCGCCGGGCGAAAGCATCTATGTCTTTACCGACGGTGTCACCGAGGCGGCCGATCTGCAGGGAGAGTTGTTCGCAGAAGCGCGTCTGGAAGCCGTGCTGCGCGCCGCTGGCGGTTGCTCGACCGCGGCCGAGATCGTCACGTCGGTCGCGGAAGCGGTCCGCGGCTTCGTCGGCAATGCGCTTCCCTCCGATGATATCACCATGCTGGCGGTCCGTCGGCTCGACGGAGCGGCACTCTGAGCGCGGCCGCGGCACCATGCCTCCTTGGGGCGAGCGCTAAAATTTCGTTGGAAACCACGGTTTAGCAGCATCGTACTGCTCCGCACCGCTGGCGCCGGCGCTGGGAAGCCCGCGAGATCCGGATTCAGAACGATTCAGATCCACCCCAATGACCAAGGCCTGCGATCGCGGCACATCGATCCTTGGCGGGCGGCATGGACGCGGCGTGTTTTTGTTGTAGCTTGAATGGCGTGCGCGCGCCGCCGCCCGCCCAAGGGTGTCAGGATGAGACGCCGCGACTTTATGGCGTTACTGGGAAGCGCCGCTGCGACCTGGCCGCTCGCGGCGCATGCGCAGCAACCGGCGAAGATGCCGCGCATTGGTATCCTCGACGATGCGCCGATGTGGCAAGCCTTCCGACAGGCTTTGCGCGAGCTCGGCTACGTCGAAGGGCAGAACATCGCCTATGAGTACCGCTACGGCGAGGGGGCGCCGGATCGGCTGGCGACGGCCGCGGCGGAGCTGGTGCGCCGCCCGGTGGATCTGATCGCGACCTACGGCACGCCGGCGACGCACGCGGCCAAGCAGGCGACGGCGACCATCCCCATCGTCATGATCGGCGTCGGCGATCCGGTGCGGGCCGGCCTGGTCGCGAGCCTCGCCCGGCGGGAATATCACCGGCAATACCGTGCTCAGCCCCGACCTCGGACCCAAACGGCTGCAAATCCTGCGCGAGGCCGTCGCGAACGTGATGCGCGTGGGCTATCTCGCCAATCCGGATAATGCCTCCACGCTAGCCACCCTCGCCGAACTGAAGAATGCGGCGCCGGCCGCGGACGTGACGCTGATTCCGGCCGAGGTCCGCAGCGTCGGCGACTTCGATCCCGCATTCGCCGCGATGCTGCGCGAGCGCCCCGATGCGCTGTTAGTCAGCAACGATCCGTTCCACCAACTTCACGGAATGTTCCAGTCGAAGGAAAGCGTGGCCGCCGGTGGATTGATGGCCTACGGGGCGAGCCTTCCCGATCTGTTCCGGCGCGCCGCCGGCTACGTGCACAGGATCTTGCACGGCACCAAGCCCGGCGACTTGCCCGTGGAGTCGCCCACGAAGTTCGATCTCGCCATCAATCTCAAGACCGCCAAGGCGCTCGGCATCGACATCCCGCCGACCCTGCTTGCCCGCGCCGACGAGGTCATCGAATGAGGCGTCGCAATCGTTTCAATCGATCGCGTTGACGGGTATTTCCCCCCCCCGCCAACCAGATCGATTCAGAACGATTCAGATCCTTGCCAAGGACGAAGGCGCGGGAACCCCTCACAATAGAGGGGCGCGGAGCATGCCCAAATGCGCCGAGGCGAGCCGAAAGTTGAATAAATGAAGTGATACACGTTCCGCGAGTTCCTCTACACATATAGCTCGAGGGGGGCCCCCAAACGAAGGAGGCTGGCATCGAACTGCGGGTATCGAGAACAATGATCGTCGAGGCCGATAGCATTGCTCGCATGAGCCGCATCCTCAGGGGTGCCGGACCGATCTGGTAGAGTGGCCGGAATGAGGATTCGCGATCTCATGAAGCGACTTTTTGCCCCCCGGCCGCAGGCGACGGGGAAGATCGCGCAGTCCCCCGTCCCGGCCGAAATTTCCGTTCCAAAAACCCGCCGGCGCTTGTTTACCAAGTATGTCGCGCTGTTCGTCGCGGTGGTCTGCGTCGCCCTGCTGTCCAACGGCATTTTCGACGTCTTCTTCTATTATCAGGAACACAAAGCAGCGCTCATCCGCATCCAACGCGAGCAGGCGGAAGCCGCCGCCGCCAAGATCGGTCAGTTCATCAAGGAGATCGAGAGCCAACTCGGCTGGACCACGCAGCTACCGTGGTCGGCGGGCTCGATCGAACAACGCCGCTTCGACGCCTTGCGGCTGTTGCGTCAAGTGCCCGCCATCACCGAGCTCGCCCAGCTCGACGCCACCGGCAAAGAGCGGCTGCGAGTCTCGCGGTTGGCCATGGACGTGGTCGCCAGCGGCGCCGACCTCTCCAGCGATCCCAAGTTCGCGGAAGCGGTGGCGCGCAAGGTCTATTACGGGCCGGTCTATTTCCGCCGCGAATCCGAGCCGTACATGACGCTGGCCATCGCCGGCACGCGGCGCGACGCGGGTGTGAGCGTCGCGGAAGTCAATCTCAAGCTCATCTGGGACGTGGTCTCGCAGATCAAGGTCGGCGAGCGCGGCCACGCCTATGTCGTCGACGCGCAAGGACGGCTGATCGCGCATCCCGATATCAGCCTCGTGCTGCGCAACACCGACATGTCGAAGCTCGCGCAAGTGCGCGCGGCACGCGCCAGCGCGTCCGGCGCCGGTACGGGCGACAATGTGCCGGAGACGGTGCAGGAAGCGGAGAACATCGAAGGGCGCAAGGTGCTGACCGCCTATGCGCCGGTGGCGCCGCTCGGCTGGCTGATGTTCGTCGAGCTCCCGGCCGAGGAGGCCTATGCCCCGCTTTACGCGGCGTTGCAGCGGCTCGGCTTCGTGCTCTTGGGCGCGCTCGGCTTTGCCGTGCTCGCCGGGATGTTTCTCGCCGGCCGCATGGTCGGCCCGATCCAGGCGCTGCAAGCGGGCGCCGCGCGCATCGGCAGGGGCGATCTGTCTCAGCGCATCGCGATCAAGACCGGCGACGAGCTCGAAGGGCTGGCGGATCAGTTCAACGACATGGCGGGCCAGCTGCAGGAATCCTACGCCGGCCTGGAAAAGAAGGTCGAGCAGCGCACCCACGAATTGAGCGAATCGCTCGAGCAGCAGACTGCGACTTCGGAGGTGCTGCGTGTCATCTCGAGCTCACCGGGCGACTTGAAGCCCGTGTTCGAGACCATGTTGGCGAATGCGACGCGGCTTTGCGAGGCCAGCTTCGGTGCTATGGCAGTCCGCGAGGGCGATCGATTACGGCGCGTTGCTGTACACAACGCCCCGCCGAAATTTGCGGAATTCCATGAAAAGTCACCGATTATCGAGATAGGCGGCGCCATCGCCACTATCAACGAGATTGTGGCCACAAAGCAGGTCGTGCACACTGCAGACGTGCAGGCGGAGGATCCTGACAGTCCTCTCGCGAAATATGCGGGCGCCCGTACGCTTCTCCTTGTGCCTTTGCTCAAGGAGGATGAACTGGTTGGCATATTTGGTATTTATCGCCACGAGGTTCGTCCGTTCAATGACAAGCAGATCGAGCTGGTCAAGAGCTTCGCGAGCCAAGCCGTCATCGCCATCGAGAATGTGCGGTTGTTGACCGAGCTGCGCGCGAGGACGGACGAGCTCGGGCAGTCGGTCGAGGAGCTGCGGGCGCTGGGCGAGGTCACGCAAGCAGTCAATTCCACGCTCGAGCTGCAGACGGTGCTCTCGACCATCGTCGCCAAGGCGGTTCAGCTCTCCGACACCGACGCCGGATCGATCTACGTGCATGACGAGACGCAGCAGGAATTCCAGCTGCAGGCGAATTACGGCATGAGCGACGATTTGATTGCCGCGCTCAAAGACCATCACACGGATCTATCCGGCGCCGTCGCCGGCGCCGCAAAGCAGGGCGAGCCGGTCCAGGTCCCGGACATGCAGGCCGAGCCGCACATCCCCACGTACGAGATCATGTTGCAGGCGGGATATCGCGCGCGGCTGCTCGTCCCATTGATGCGCTTCAACGAGGTCATGGGTGCGCTCGTCGTCCGGCGCAAGGCACCCGGAGAATTTTCCAAGAACACCATCGACCTCTTGCGCACGTTCGCCGCCCAGTCGGTGCTGGCGATCCAAAATGCCCGCCTGTTCCAGGAAATCGAGGAGAAGAGCCGTCAGCTCGAATTGGCGAGCCAGCACAAGTCGCAGTTCGTGGCCAGCATGAGCCACGAGTTGCGCACCCCGCTCAACGCCATTATCGGCTTGACCGAGATGATGGTCACCAACGGCGCCCGCTTCGGCACCGAAAAAGCCGCCGAGCCGCTCAAGCGCGTGCATCGCGCCGGCCAGCACCTGCTCGGCCTCATCAACCAAGTGCTCGACCTCTCGAAGATCGAAGCCGGCAAGCTCGAGCTCAATCCCGAGTCGGTGAGCTTGGCGCCGCTCATCGACGAGGTCATCGGCACCGCGCGCCAGCTGGCACAGCAGAACAAGAACAATCTCGTGGTGGAGGCGCAGGAGAAGCTCGGGGCGCTCACCGTGGATCCCATGCGGCTGCGGCAGATCCTGCTCAATCTGTTGAGCAATGCCTGCAAGTTCACCACGCAGGGCGAGGTGAAGCTGCGGGTGCGGAAAGTCGCCGACGGCCGCAACTGGGTCGAATTCGCGGTCGCCGACACCGGTATCGGCATGACGGCCGAGCAGCAGGCCAAGCTGTTCGAGGAATTCACCCAGGCCGACTCATCGACCGCGCGGCGCTACGGCGGCACCGGTCTCGGCCTTGCGATCACGCGCAAGCTCGCGCGCATGATGGGCGGCGACGTGACGGTGGCGAGCGAACCGGGCAAAGGCTCGATCTTCACCGTGCGGCTGCCGGCGGGGCCCGACCCTGTTGCCAAAGCCGCAACCAACGGCAGCCGACCGCCGAGCAACGACTGCGTGCTCGTCGTCGACGACGACGCCACCGCGCGCGAACTCATTGCCGAGCAGCTCAAGGCCGAGGGCTTTTCCGTCGTGACGGCGGCGGGCGGCTTGGAGGGATTGAAGCTCGCCAAGGACCTGCGGCCGATCGCGATCACACTCGACGTGATGATGCCCGACCTCGACGGCTGGTCGGTCCTCGCCGCGCTGAGGCAGGATGCCGATCTCGCCGAAATTCCGGTCATCATGATCACGATCCTCGATGAGCACCGCCGCGGGGTTGCGCTCGGGGCGGCCGGCTATCTCACCAAGCCCATCGACCGCGAGCGGCTCCATCGAATGGTCAGCCGTTTCCGAGCGTCGGCGCGGCCGACGCGGGTCCTGCTGGTGGACGACGATAAGGACCAGCGCGAGCGCCTGCGCGGATGGCTCGAGGGCGAGCAGTGGGCCGTGCAGGAGAGCGGGAACGGGCGCGAGGCGCTGTCGCGGCTGCAAGCGGATAAACCCGACGTGATCCTGCTCGATCTGATGATGCCCGAGATGGACGGCTTTGCCGTTGTGGCCGCCCTGCAGAAGGAGCCGCGCTGGCGCGACATTCCGGTCATCGTTATCACCGCGCGCGACCTCGATGCCAAGGAGCGCGAGCGCTTGAACTCGGGCGTGCAATCGGTGCTGGTCAAGGAGACGTTCCGGCCTGCGGATCTGGTCGAGCGTATCCGCCGGCTGGTGCTGAGTAAGCCTTTCGTCGGCAGCGGGATGGAAGCGGCGTCGTGACCAAAGTGCTTTACGTCGAGGACAACGACGACAACGTGTATATGCTCAAGATGCGGCTGGAGCTGCTGGACGACTTCGAGGTTGTGACCGCGGAGGACGGGGAGAAGGGCTGCGCGATGGCGCTCGCCGAGCGGCCCGACATCATCCTGATGGATCTGGAGATGCCGTTGGTCGACGGCTGGGAGGCGACGCGGCGGCTCAAGAACGACCCGCAAACCCGCGACATCCCGATCATCGCGCTCTCCGCGCATGCGCTCGCCGGCTCCCGCGAAAGGGCGCTCGCTGCCGGATGCGATGAGTTCGACACCAAACCGGTCGAATTCGAGCGGCTGGTGGCGACCGTGCGGCGGCTGCTCGCGGACCGCAAGTGACGTTATCGGCCGACGACGGTCGTACATGACGAAGCGTCGTAAAAAAGGCACGTCCTCGGCTGCGGCCGGAGCTCGGCGGCCTGCGCCGCGCCGCGCGCACGGTCGAGGCGGTCCGAATGCCGAAAAGAAAAAAATCGCCCTCCTCAGGCGCGAGCTGAACGAGGCTCGCCAGCAACAGGCTGCTACCGCCGACGTGCTCAAAGTCATCAGCCGGTCGACATTCGATCTGCAGACTGTGCTCGATACATTGGTCGAGTCGGCGAGTCGGCTATGCAACGCTGACCACGCCTGGCTCTTCCAACGCGAGGGCGAATCGTTCCGCTGGGTCAGCAGCTTCGGCCATGCGGCCGAGGTGCGCGCGCGACTCAGGGATTATTTCAAGCCCCTGAAGGTTCCGGTAGACCGGGGCAGCATCACGGGGCGGGTCGCGCTGGAGGGCAGCGTGGTTCATGTGCCCGACGTGCTGGCGGACCCGGACTATACCTGGACCGGGGCACAAGAGATCGCCGGCTATCGCGCCGCGCTCGGCGCACCGCTCCTGCGCAAGGGAGATGTCGTCGGGGTGATCTTCGTGGCGAAGACCGCGCCGCAGCCATTTACCGCGAAACAGATCGAGTTGGTGACGACTTTTGCCGATCAGGCCGTGATCGCGATCGAGAACACGCGGCTGCTCAACGAGCTGCGCGACTCGCTGCAGCAGCAGACCGCGACCGCCGACATGCTCAACGTCATCAGCCGCTCGACCTTCGACCTGCAGGCCGTGCTCGACGCGCTGGTGCACTCGGCGGCGCCCCTGTGCGCGGCGGAATGTGCGTTCATTTTCCGCCTCGAGTGGGCCGGACCGCTTTGACGGCCCATACGGTTCATATGCCCGACTGCCTCGCCGATCCGGAATACAAATGGTTCGAATCGCAAAAAATCGGCGGGTTCCGCACCATGCTCGGCGTGCCGCTCTTACGCGAGGGCAGCCCGATCGGCGTGCTGGCGTTGACGCGCTCGCAGGTTGAGCCGTTCAGCGACAGAGAGATTGGGCTGGTCACCACCTTCGCCGACCAGGCGGTGATCGCGATCGAGAACGTGCGGCTGTTCGACGAGGTGCAGGCGCGCACGCGCGAATTGTCCGAGGCGCTGGAGCAGCAGACCGCGACATCGGAGGTGCTCCGCGTCATCTCGAGCTCGCCCGGCGAGCTCAAGTCCGTGTTCGAGGCGATGCTAGAAAACGCGGTGCGTATCTGCGAAGCAAAGTTTGGCGTGCTGTATCGGTATGATGGAAAGCTGTTTCACCCTGAGGCTTTAGTTGGCGCACCACAAGCACTTGTCGAATTTCATCAGAAGCGTGGGGCATTTCAGGCAGTTCCCGGAACACCCTTGCACCAGCTGTGGCAGACGAGAAACGTGGTCCATACCGCCGATGACGCAGGAGGGCCATCTTCCTCGGCGCGGTTGGGGGGCGCGCGGTCGCACCTCGCAGTACCCATGCTCAAGGACGATGCGCTAGTCGGGAGCATTATTATCTACCGCCAGGAAGTCCGACCATTCACCGACAAGCAGGTTGATCTGGTCACGAACTTCGCCAGCCAGGCGGTCATCGCCATCGAGAACACGCGGCTGCTCAACGAGCTGCGGCAATCGCTGCAGCAGCAGACCGCCACTGCCGATGTGCTCAAGGTCATCAGCCGCTCCACCTTCGATCTCAAGGCGGTGCTGCAGACGCTGGTCGAATCGGCTGCCCGACTTTGTCAGGCGGACAAGGCCACGATAACCCGGCAGATCGGCGGCGTGTTCTTTCGCGCCGAGTCTTACGGCTTCTCCGCCGAGTTCATGGACTATGTCAAGGCTTTGCCGGTCGAGCCCGACGCGGGAACAGCTACCGGACGTGCCTTGCTCGAAGGCCGGATCATCCACGTTTCCGATGTGCTGGCCGATCCGAATTACACCTGGACAGAGGTAGCTAAGACATTTGGCGGCTATCGAACCATACTCGGCGTTCCGTTGCTGCGCGAGGGCACCCCGATCGGGGTCATGGCGTTGACGCGTTCCGAGGTGCGGCCATTTAGCGATAAGCAGATCGAGCTGGTCGAGACCTTCGCCGACCAGGCGGCGATCGCGATCGAGAACGTGCGGCTGTTCGACGAAATCCAGGATAAGAACCGGCAGCTGGCGGAGGCCAGCCAGCACAAGTCACAATTCCTCGCCAGCATGAGCCACGAGCTGCGCACGCCGCTCAATGCCATCATCGGATTGACCGAGATGATGGTCACCAACGCCGCGCGCTTCGGCACGGAAAAAGCGGCCGAGCCGCTGCGCCGCGTGCATCGCGCCGGCACCCACCTCCTCGGCCTCATCAACCAGGTGCTCGATCTCTCGAAGATCGAAGCCGGCAAGCTCGAGCTCAACCCCGAGTCGGTGAGCTTGGCACCGCTCATCGACGAGGTCGTCGGCACCGCGCGCCAGCTCGCCGAGCAGAACAAAAACCGCCTCGTGGTCGAAGCCGAGGAGAAACTCGGGGCGCTGACCGTCGATCCCATGCGGCTGCGGCAGATCCTGCTCAATCTGTTGAGCAATGCCTGCAAGTTCACCACGCAGGGCGAGGTCAAGCTGCGGGTACACAAGGTGATGGACCGGCGCAACTGGATCGAGTTTGCTGTGGCCGATACCGGCATCGGCATGACGGCCGCGCAGCAGGCCAAGCTGTTCGAGGAGTTCACCCAGGCCGACGCATCGACCGCGCAACGCTACGGCGGCACCGGTCTCGGGCTTGCGATCACGCGCAAGCTCGCACGCATGATGGGCGGCGACGTGACGGTGGCGAGCGAACCGGGCAAGGGCTCGGTCTTCACCGTCCGCCTGCCCGGCCGCATCGATGCTCCTGCAAGAGGCTCGAGCGAGGACATCAAACCGCAGGCCGGCGATGCCAGCGTGCGCGACAGCGGGATGGAAGCAGCGTCGTGACCAAAGTGCTCTACGTCGAGGATAACGACGACAACGTCTACATGCTCAAGATGCGGCTCGAGCTGCTGGGCGATTTCGACGTTGTGGCGGCGCCGGATGGCGAGCAGGGCTGTGCGATGGCGCTGAGCGAACGCCCCGACGTCATCCTGATGGATCTCGAAATGCCGGTCGTCGACGGCTGGGAGGCGACGCGCCGACTGAAGGACGATCCACAAACGCGCGACATCCCGATCATCGCGCTCTCCGCGCACGC
>VAZL01000960.1 GCA_005883445.1 Alphaproteobacteria bacterium
CGTCATCAGGGCGGGCACCGACTGCGCCGCGGAGCAGAAGAACTCCCGCAGCGTCGCGCGCGGATAGACCGGATAATTGTAGATCTTGGCGTAGACGTGCACGGTCGCCATCTGCGCGCCCGCGATCAGGAGGCCAGGAAGAATGCCCGCTAGGTAGAGCGCGCCGATCGAGACGGACAGCACGCCGCCCCAGACGATCATCAGGATCGAGGGCGGAATGATCACGGCGAGCACCGCCGACACCGCGGTGATCGCGATCGAGAACGACAGGTCGTAGCCTTCCTTGGTCTGCGCCTCGATGAAGATTTTGCTCTGGCTCGCGGCGTCGGCTGTGGAGGAGCCCGAAATGCCGGCGAAGAACACGGACAGCAGCACGTTGATTTGCGCCAGCGATCCCGGCCAATTGCCGACCATCGTGCGCGAGAGGTGCACGAGACGATCGGTGATGCCGCCGATATTCATCAGATTGGCGGTCAACAGGAAGAACGGCACCGCCAGCAGGATGAACGAGTTGTAGGACTTAAAGGTTTCGTTGAAGAGCACCATCGGCGATAGCCGCAGCTCGAACAAAAGCGGCGGGAGGCACGCGAGCCCGAGTGCAAACGCTACCGGCACCCGCAGCGCGATTAGGATGAAGAAAGAACCGAACAGCACCAATGCAGCCGTGCCCGGGGACATCGCGGCCTGCGTCATGGGGCGGCCCATGGGCAATTCGGCCAGCTCGGATTCCTGATACCAGCCGAATTCCACGAACTTGATCCCCCAATAGACGAACACCAGCGCGAAGATCAGCACGAACAGGTTGGAGATGATCCTCAGCATCGCGTTGGCGCGCCGGGAGAGCTCGGGCCAGATGTCGACCTCGAAATGCGTGCCCTCCTTGATGCCGACCATCGCGCCGAGCATGACCATCCAGATGAAGAGAAAGCGCGACAGCTCCTCGGTCCAGATGTAGCTCGGAATCAACTGCGTATAGCGCGAGATGATCTGCAGCGAGACCGGAACGACCAGGATCGCGACTGTTGCCACCATCAGCCAGGTCAGGAATTGGCAATAGCCGTCGATCAGCTTTTTCATGAGCGCGAAGTTCGTGACCGCGCCGGAGGGCTCGAGCTACTTGATGGTGTTGATCTGGTTGAAGATGGCGTCCGCCCCAATCTCCTTCGCGTAAGCCGCCATCACCGGATCGACCAGCTTCTTCATCTCCGCCCGATCGGCGAACGGGATGCGCTTCAACTTGCCGGCCTTTTCCAGCGCTACCAGCTTCGCCGTGTCTTCGGAGGACTCGACCTGGCGCCCATAGGCGCCCGCCTCCTTGCCCGCGCGCAGGATCGCCGAGCGCAGCACGATCTGCGCGAGCGCGCCGAAAGCGGTCGAGCTATTTGATGGTGTTGATCTGGTTGAAGATCGCGTCCGCCCCGATTTCCTTGGCGTAAGCAGCCATTACCGGGTCGACGAGCTTTTTCATCTCGGCGCGGTCCGTGAAAGCGATGCGCTTGAGCTTGCCCGCCTTCTCCAGCGCGTCGAGCTTGGCGCTGTCCTCCGAGGACTCGACCTGTCGGCCATATGCGCCGGCTTCTTTGCCGGCCTTGATGATGGCCGCTTGCAGCTCGGGCGAAAGCTTCTTGAAGGTCTTGGCCGAGAAACAGATCGGCCGGATCGTGATCGCGTGCTCCGTCATCGAGAGATTGGGACCGACCTCGTAGAACTTCATCTGCTCGACGCCGGCGGCCTCGTTCTCGCCCGCCGCAATGACGCCGTTTTGGATGGCGTTGTAGATCTCGTTGTAGGCGATCACGGTCGGCGACATGCCGACGGCCGAGAAGGTGCGGCTCCAGATCGGCGCCCCTTGCACGCGCACCTTCAACCCCTTCATCTCGGCCAGGTTGCGGACCGGCCGGTTGACGAAGATGTTGCGCACGCCGCCGCCGGCGTAGCCGATCAGCATCACATCCGCCTTCTGCGCGATCTCGTCGGCGATGGGCTTGAGCAAGTCAGCGTCGAGCACCTTGTTCCAGTGGTCGAGGTCGCGGAACAGGAACGGCGCGTCGATGAAGGGGGCGGCCTTGGAGAAGGTCGACATGTGCGCCGGCGAACGATGCCGTAGTCGACCGAGATGCCCTGATTCATGTAGGCGAAGTAGTCTTTCTCCAGCCCAAGCTCGCTGTTGCGGTGGAGCACGAAGTTGACCGGCTTGCCGTA
>VAZL01000961.1:0-1182 GCA_005883445.1 Alphaproteobacteria bacterium
CGCACGAACCAAGGATGTTGGTGGGACGTATGATTGATGACGAGCTCGGTGAGCACTCGCAGCCTTCGCCGCTTGGCCTCCTGCATGAAGCGACGGAAATCCGACATCGTGCCGAAATCGGCATTGATGGTGCGGTAGTCGGAAATGTCGTAGCCGTCGTCACGGCCGGGCGAGGGATAGAATGGCAGCAGCCAAAGCGCCGTGACGCCGAGATCCTCCAGGTAGTCGAGCTTTTCGGTCAGCCCTGCGAAATCGCCGATGCCGTCGTTATTGCTGTCGGCGAAAGCCTTGACATGAAGCTGATAGATGATCGCGTCCTTGAACCAAAGCTCGTCGCTTTCGAGCTTTGGTTCCACCTTGATGTCAGCAACCACGTCCACGGCGCGGCCCTCACCCGAAACAGCGGAACAGGAGGGCGGGATCGTGCTGCTGATCGATACGCAAACGAACGCCGCCCCACTCGAGGCTGTGCCGTTCGCCCGTGCTTAGATTTTCAATGAATTTGACGCGCCGGCGCGAGCCGCGCATTGCCAAAGGAAATCGCATATTCTGAAGCGACACGCTTCTCGTCTCCGATCGGAATATGCAAAGCGCAAATTGCTGGTTTGCAAGAGCGCCGCATTGTCCCGCCGTATCCGGTTGAGGCATGCGATGTAGTCTTTGATATTGCCGGGCCGATCCCAGTCGCGAACCTTCAATTCATACTTCTCGGAGTTAAGGTATTCCTCCTTTCCGGGTATCGCTTCGTGCTCCAGCAATTCGAAACCGTTGTAGATGCCGTAACTGCCCGACAGCGTGGCGGCAAGCGCCACCCTCGCCTTGAAGACCCAGGGCTCGCCGCTCTGCAGATGGAACGGCAGGATGTCGGGCGTATTGACGAAGAAATTGGGCCGGAAATATTCGCGTTCGGGATAGCTGGTGATCTCGCTTGCGTAGGCCTGCAGCTCATCCTTGCTCGTGCGCCACGTGAAATAGGTATAGGACTGGTTGAAGCCGAGCTTGGCGAGCGCCTTCATGACTTTGGGTCGGGTAAACGCCTCGGACAGAAAGACAACATCGGGGTCGACGGACTGGACTTCTCGGATCATCCATTCCCAGAACGGAAATGGCTTGGTGTGCGGGTTGTCGACGCGAAAGATATGGACCCCTTGCGCCACCCAGAACAGCACGACGTCGCGCAGT
>VAZL01000961.1:1237-1752 GCA_005883445.1 Alphaproteobacteria bacterium
GCGAGCCAGGGATGGTCGGGCGAGCACTGGACGGCAAAGTCGAGTGCGACTTCCAATCCGTGCTCGGCGCAGGCGCGCACCAAGCGCCGAAAATCGTCGAGCGTCCCGAGCTCGGGATGCACGGCATCGTGGCCGCCCTCGGCGGAGCCGATGGCATAGGGACTGCCCGGATCGCCGGCTTCGCAACGGAGCGAATTGTTGCGGCCCTTGCGGTTCACGCGGCCGATCGGATGGATGGGCGTCAAATACAGCACATCGAAGCCGAGCGCGGCGATGTCGGGCAATCGATTGATGCAATCGTCAAAGGTGCCGTGCTTGCCGGGAATGGAGGATTGGCTCCGCGGCATCATCTCGTACCAGGCACCTGCCCGCGCAATGGGCCGGTCGACGAGCGATGGAAAATTGGCGCTGCGACTGAGGTCGGACTGCTGGCCGTTCCGCGCTGCCGCCGCAAGCGTTTCGGATAGTAGCGGCGCTGCATTTTCGACGAGGTCTCTTCTGCTACAGGCATCCCG
>VAZL01000230.1 GCA_005883445.1 Alphaproteobacteria bacterium
ACCATCTTGAGCTGCGCGGCATTGAGAAACATTTCCATCGCCAGATGCACCGTGCCGAGGTGCCCGGACGTGCCATAGGGTATCTGGCCGGGGTTCGCTTTGACCGCCGCGATGAAGTCTCCCAACGAATTCCACGGCGATGAGTTCTTCACTGCCAGGATGGGCGGATCGGCAAACATGCGCGCGAGCGGCACGAATTGGTCCATCTCATAGGGGGCGGGCTTGCCCGCCAGCCGGTTGCCTTCGGGGATGACGGCAAGCGAAGGCAGCGCGGTCATGATCGTGTAGCCGTCGGGCTCGGCGCGCGCGACGTAAGCGTGCCCGATCCCGCCTCCCGCTCCGCCCTTGTTCTCGACGACGACCTTCTGTCCCAGCGTGTCGGCGAGATGGGCGGCGAGCGGGCGAGCCGCGTAGTCGGCGACGCCGCCCGGCGCAAACGGCACCACGAGGGTGATCGTGCGCGATGGATAGGTTTGTGCGTGCGCGATTATGGGCCCGGCCGCCGCCGCGCCGGCGACGAGCGTCATGAACTCGCGGCGCCTCATGTGCTCCCCTTAGTGCGAGGGATCACATGCTATCATATCGCTAAGGAGAATGCCGTTGTCGTGGAGGCGACGCGTTAAGTCGTCGCCGTTTCATCGACTACCTAGCGCGTCCGCCTCCCGACGCTCACGCTCTGCGCCCTGACGCTTTGCCTCGAGACACCCATCCGGCATGCGGTATACCTCGGTCGGAGGTTCCGCCTTCCGATACGCCGCCTTCCGGCGCTGATAGTCGAGCTCCTCACGGTCCGCTTGGTAACACTCCAGGAGTTTGCGTCGCTCCAAGTCCTGAAGCCCCGCGGCTTGCTGAGGAGGGATTTCGTTGAACCGGATCGGCACGAGGATGCGGAATGTTGTATCGCG
>VAZL01000231.1 GCA_005883445.1 Alphaproteobacteria bacterium
AACCCCTCACCAGCGAACACAACGCGCCAAGGTTCGAGGAGTTCCGCTGTCGGCGCTCGCAAGGATGTGGAAGGGTGTCCCGTCCGGTGATTGAACCAGCCGAAAGCTGCGGTATTGTCACGACTGGTATGCTTCGAAGAGCAGCGCAACCGGAAGCTGTGATGACAACAAGCCGTGCTTGCCTCGCGTCTACCCGGTCGCGCTGACGAAGCAGTCGACCAATGCCGACGCGCGGGCGTTCCTGAACTATCTGCGCTCGGCCAGGCGGCCGTTCGAGCGCCAGGGCTTTACCGTGCCGGTCCAAGGTCAGCAGTCCTAAGCGATCGGGAAGCAGCTGCCTTCCAGCGCGGCGCTGGTCGCCTTGCAACACAGGCGCGGTGACCTGCGGGAAAAAGTACGCGCTCCGGGGCGCACCCACGAGTGGCGGCGGTTGCTCGATCAATCCAAATCAATCGGGCTCAGGATGGCTTGCGCGCCGAGACCAGCAGATAAGTCTGGCAGCTCCAACCGAAAAAGGCCGCTAATAGCTTGCAGATCACCGCGGTGGCAAAGCTTCGCGATAAGTTCATGCGCCCGGCGCGGCGCTCCGCGCCCGGCCAACGCGCCAAGTTGGCGCGAAATCCGCCGAGGCAATCGTCGGTCGCGTCCGTCACCTCGATCGAAACGAAGCCGGCTGCGGCAAGGCGGGCGCAGTACTCGGCAATGCTCGGGAGCAGGTTGGCGCGCGGTACCTGGCCGAAGTCTGACAGGATTGTAATAGGAAATAACATATCGGACATGGCGAGCGATCCGCCGGGCTTCAGCACGCGATGAGCTTCTTTGAGGAATTTGTCGCGGGTGTCGAAATGGCACGCCCCCTCGATGCAAATCACCGCGTCAAAATGGTCGTGAGGAAAATCCAGTTTGGTCGCGTTCATGACCTGAAAGGTGCAGCTGGGTGCCAGCGCGCGCGCATCCGCGATCTGCGCGTCGGAAATGTTAATGCCGGTAATCATCTCGGGCGCATAAGTCTGCGTCAACCGCTTGGTGGAAGCCCCGAGTCCGCAAGCCACATCCAGAATCCGGCCTGTTTTGTTGGCGATTCGCGCGACCATCTGATCGACGAGGGCTTCGCTCGCCTCCCGCTGCGACTTCGCCCCTGCGCCCCAGTACCCGAAATTGAAATAGCCGCTGTTCCCGTAGTAGCGACGCTGATTGCCGCCGCGCATCATGCGGTCATAAGTGCTGGGACGCATCGACCAGCGCACGGTCATCACGCCTGCTTCAATCCGTCGGCGAGGGACGTATAGCGAAAATCCGGAAAAGCGCGGCGGCAGGCCGCGATGTCGAACGGTCGGTAGCCGCCGTGCGGCATCTCTCCCTGCCGCGGCGTCCCGCGCACCGCGACCACGGGCTTGGCCATGGCGGCGATGCGCTCGGCGATGTCCCGAAAGCTGTAGACGTCGCCGGTTGCGATGTTGAGCGTCCCCCGACTGCGATGCTCGATCACGCGGCAGACGATTTCGGCCACGTCATCGACGAGCACGTGATCGCGCCGCTCCTCGCCTTCGCCGAACAGGACGATCTCCTGCCCTGCTGCCGCCAGCCGGCGGAAGCGGTTGGGCCCATAGCCGTTGTGCGGATCCCCCTCGCCGTAGATCAAGGTCGAACGCACCACCGCGAGTGGCGCCTTGACGATGGCCTTGAGCATCAGCTCGCGCGCGAGGTGCATGGTGCCGTGGATGGAGCCGGGCTCGGTCCGCGATTCTTCGGTCAGCGGGACGGGCGCGTCGCTGTAAACCGCGTCCGAGCTGAAATAGACGACGTGGTTGACGCTCGAGCGCTCGAGCGCCGTGCAGACCGCATGCATGATACGAATGTTGTCGACCATCATGCCGGTGTCCTTGCACGGCGCGCGCGCGGAGACGACGAGGATCGCGTCGTCGGGCGCGAGCCGCGTCTGCAATTGCTCGGCCGCCCCAGACGCCGTCAGGTCGATGTCGTCCTTGTCGAGCGGAAGCACCGGAACGCCGCGCGCCGCCAGTCGGCGCGCGCAGGTGCCGCCGACGAAGCCATAGGCGCCGAGCACGACCACCCGGCTCGGTTTTTGTGGAGTAGGATTGAGATGCTCCAGCATGATGACTTTCCTTACCCTTCCGAGCGATCAGTTAAACCAGGGACGCCGGCCGCCGAAGGGGGTCAGAAGCGGCGGAGATGATCGGGATCGCGCGGCGTCCGACGTCCGTCTTGGCCCGAAAGCGGACATCGTTCAGGGTCACGCCCGCGCCGGGAGCGCAGGGGCTATTTCGCGACCTCACCGATCCTATTGCGCGAGCCCGAACCCCTGGCCTCGTCGGTCCTGCAACCGGCGAGGCTCATCCATCCAGAGCGTGATTCGCGTACCGGGGCCATGCGGGTCAATCTACTTCCTTACCCGCTCCATCTGGTAGCAGCCCGCGACGATCGACTTGCTCGGACTGAGGCCGTTGTGGGTGTAGCACTTCTCCATCCGGTCGGGAGCGAGCAGGGTGATGCGGAAGGAACCGTCGGTATCGGAGCCGATGATCGACTTGTTGTCCGACGACATCGCCCAGGCGAAGGGCTCCTTGGTGTCGGCATTGGCCGACGAAGATCGGCCCCAGGCCAACCGCCCGTCCTGCCCCTCCACCAGCAGGGTCATCTCGATGTCGCGCACGGTCGGCGGACTGTCCGGGCGCACGCCGGGATGATGGGCGTGGCCGCCGAAGACGATGACCTTGCCTTTGCCCGACCAAGTGCCCCTGAGATCGGGAATCGCATCCTGCGCGCGTGCCGCCGTTGCGGCACCGACAACGGCCAATATGAGGGCACAATATCGCATGAGATTTCCTTCTTGCGTTGCCGTCATCAATGAATCAGGAAGCTATTGCGACGCCTTGAAAGTTGCCGTCTTGGCGCGCGCAGCCTCGCATAGGAACTTCGAAATTCCAAGCATTCCCCTCCACGGGGGTCGTCGATGTCAGCTTGTAGGCCACTAGAGCGGAGGTCTAAGGTGAGCAGTACCGGAAGGAAAGCATGAACCGCCCTGGGACCATCGCGCTTGCAACCGTCTTGTGCACGTTGATTGGCGCCGCGCCTTGGTACGCCAAAGCCACTGACAATTATCCGAGCCGCCCGGTGACTATCGTCGTGCCGTTCACACCCGGCGGATCAACCGACATCATGGCGCGATACGAAGCGGAGGTCCTTCAGCGCGCGTTGGGTCAAAGCTTCGTGGTCGAGAACAAACCGGGCGCCGGCGGCAGTATCGGCATCTCTTATGCCGCCAAAGCCGCGCCTGACGGCTACACGCTGTTGCACGCGCCCTCGATCATCATCCTGCTCCCTTATGTGATGAAGTCGATCTCCTATGATTTCGCCAAGGATTTCGCGCCGGTCATGCTCACCGGCCTGACCCAATTCGCCCTAGTCGTCTCTCCGACACTGCCGGTGAACTCGGTGAAAGACCTCATAGCACTCGCGAAATCAAAACCTGGCGAACTCACTTATGCGTCGTCGGGCATCGGCACCCCGCATCAGATCTTCGCCGAACATTTCAAGATCATGACCGGCACCGATATTCACCATATTCCATACAAAGGCGCAGTTCCCGGCCTCACCGACATCGCCAGCGGCAACGTCTCGATGGAGTTCGTCGATATTCCGCCCGCGTTACCGCTCATCAAGGCTGGCAAGCTGAAAGCACTCGCCGTGCTGTCGGCCAAGGGAAATCCGGAGCTGCCCGGCGTGCCTCCTCTTGCCGAAACGGTCCCTGGCTACGATGCCAGCAGCTGGCAGGGCTTTTTCGCCCGTGCCGGCACGCCGCAACCGATCATCGATAAGCTCAACGCCGCGTTGGCCGCGGATTTTAAACGGCCGGAAACCGCCGAGCGCTTCATGGCGCTTGGCATCGTGGCGCAATGGGACACGCCAGCCGAGTTTGCCGCCTTCATCACCGAGCAAAGCGCGAAATGGGGTAAAGTCATTCGAGCGGCCGGCATTACGCCGCAGTGAGGGATTACACTGCGCGCGGCTGCCAGCTCTTTTACTTCCAGTCTTTGCAATCGTGCGCACAATGGTCCGCCGCGCTCGAAGACCGCCGCACCGCGGGATTTTGCTCCCGTCTACGTCCGAAGCGGGTCAAAACCGGAAAAACTCGATCTGAGCGTTAGATGTCCGCTTTACCCCCAAAAGCAGACGTGGCTTGGAATGTTCACTTCCGAGCACACGCGAGAACGACTTTAGCTGGGGCTCCCTGTCGCTGGGGCAGGAACGTCGCCCGGTCCTCCTGTTCGAAAATGAAGGTGCCGCCCGGGCCTATGGCAAACGTATTGAGGATACGTTCGTTAGCCTCGCACGCAATCGTGCAGGTCTGGCGACATTCTCCATCGACGAAACGAATGACCGTTCCACCTGGGGGGCCCGCAGGGCCAGGAGGCCCAGCTGGGCCGGGCGGTCCTCGAGAGACGACCTCGTTCTTTTCGCAGGCAGCGAGAGTCAACGCTAAGACAATGGTGAGCAAGCGAGCGGGCATGTGAGGGGCGGCTCCTCACCTAGCGCGATCAACGCAATGCAGTGTTTAGAGTCTCCCCGCGGTCGTTTTCTGGTACTTGTGTCTCGAGCGCCCTTTTAACAGGATCGACGGAATCAATTGCCGCCCCAAGTCGGGTGCGAAACTGCTCAATCGCGGCTTTCATTGGAGCCGACAGATCTCCCCACCAGTCAGTGCGTGACTCATCGCTTCGGAGAGGCACAATTGTCCGACCCAGAAAAATCATTCGAGCCTTGCTGCAAGGACATGACGACGGCGATGTCGTTTCCCGCCGGCCGGCATTTCTTCCTCGAGAATGGTGTCGTTATGCTGACGGTAGCGAAGGCCATTTTGAAAGATGGGAGCGAGGGCATCCTGGAGCATCCCGTCCGCTTTTGCCCGTTCTGCGGCAAGCCGGTGCAAGAGCGCTCTGAAAGACCGCTCTGAAAGACCGTTCTGAAAGCGCCGGACCCTGGGGCCAGCAGTAACATCGACCTTGGTTCGACTACGTATTTATCGGCCATGCCGGATTCCCGCCACAAATCGCGAAACGCTGGCCAGATTTTAGCCGCAAACCACGAAACCAAAATCTTTGCGGCGAAATACCCCTGAAACGAGCGTGCGGTAGATGTTGATGAGCAAGACGGTTGTCAAAGGCGTTCGAATAGGGATGGACGTGATGCTTTGCGATTATCGGCATTGGCTCGAATACGATATGGTGGCGCTTGCGGTGCTGTTCGTCGGCGTCGGATTGGTTGAGTTGATCGTGCTGAGCATTTGAACATGTGGTCGTATCGGCGTCTCCCCCCGGCGCCGATCGCCACGTTTCGGTGTTCGACATAACCGGCTTCGCTCAGACCTTGCCGCAACGCAGCCTCGACCGAGGCAATCTCGCCAGACAACTGGAAGCTGAAAACCCGACCATCGGCATCATCCGCTGCCGCGCGCGCCCAGCCAGCGGCCACGCGCTGCGCCTTGCGCTCAATCTCACCGTCAATCTGCGGCCTGCCTAGCCGCTTTCCTTGGGCGACTGCCCGCTTAAAGGCGACCGGGATTGCTCCAGCGCGTGATTTCGATCCTGCCTATGTCCGCTCAGGGTCATTTTCGTCAGATCGACACACGCGACCAACGCCCCCGGCATGTCCGCTTCGCGCCGATCGCGTGCGAATTTCAACGCTTCGCCGTCGCCCCCGGCGTGATGGTGACTCGCAGCACCTCGGCGACGCTCGGATAGTGAAAGCCGTCCTTCACTTCGCCGATGGGCCGGACCACGCCGTGCTCGGCGGGGCCCGTGTTGTGGGCGGCCTGGAGCGCCGCCTGGTTCGGGCCCAGGCCCGGTTCCTCGTTGACCTCGGTGCCGGCATCCCAGAGCAGAATTTGCGAGGTGACGTCGCCAGCGAGGGGCTTGCCGCTGGCGTCGAACAGGGCGATGCCTTCCTCCCTGGGAGCGTAGAACAGGTCGTTGGACTGCGC
>VAZL01000958.1 GCA_005883445.1 Alphaproteobacteria bacterium
ACCAGATTCTTGAGCCACGCCCGGGCTCCCTCGGCGCCGAGCACCCCGACAAAGGTGGCTTTTCCGGCCGCCGCGTCCTTGCCGGTGGACTTGCCGACGGTCGCGGCGTCGCCTTCGACGTCGAGCAGGTCGTC
Source organism: Alphaproteobacteria bacterium (assembly GCA_005883445.1). Classification (GTDB taxonomy): domain Bacteria; phylum Pseudomonadota; class Alphaproteobacteria; order Rhizobiales; family Xanthobacteraceae; genus VAZQ01. Next base: position 135 of record VAZL01000958.1, read on the forward strand.
GGCGATCTGGAACGCGCGGCCGATCGCCTCGCCGTAGCGGGCGAGCGCCTCGCGTTCCTCGGGGCGCGCCCTGGCCAGGATCGCGCCCGCTACGCAGGCGAACCGCAATAGCGCTCCGGTCTTCATCTGCTGCAACGTCGTGATCGCCGCAAGATCGAGCGGCTCCCGGCGCGGATCGAACCGGCCTTCGGCGGCAAGATCGAGCATCTGGCCGCCGGCCATGCCGCCGATACGAGCTCGACCCGGACCGCGGCGTCGGGGTGGGTCTCGGGCCGGGACACCACGTCGAAGGCGAACGTGAGCAGGCTGTCCCCGGCCAGAATGGCGGTCGCCTCGTCGAATGCCTTGTGCACGCTCGGCTGCCCGCGCCGCAGGTCGTCGTCGTCCATCGCCGGCAGGTCGTCGTGAACCAGCGAATAGCAGTGCACGCATTCGAGCGCGGCCCCCGCCATCAGCGCGCGCTCGCGCGGGGCCTCGAACAGGGCGGCGGCCTCGACCACCAGAAACGGCCGAATCCGCTTGCCGCCGCCCAGGCTCGCATAGCGAACCGCATCGAGCAGCCGCTGCGGCCGCAGGATCTCGTTCTGGCACGGGGCCGATGCCAGCAGGCGGTCCAGCAGCCGGTCGGTTTCCGCGGCTGCGGCACTCAGACGCTGCGAGAACGACGGCGCAAGCTCGGCCGCCAGCGTCACGATCGCACCTGCCGCACGCGCATCGGATGATCCCATTCCGCCGGAATCGGCGCGGTCCGCGCAAATCCGCGATCATCCATAGCCAAGGACGGCGGTCGGAGCAATTGCCGCAGGCATGTCGGCCGGGAGACAAGATTCTGCCGGACTTGTCCCATCTACTCGCACCCGCTATCCGATCCCGAATACTTGACTGAACTCCCGTACACCTTAAACCCGGGCGGTTCCCCCGTGTGTCTGGATTGGGGTAAGCTTGTGCGGGCTCGGCCGAAACCGACGCGGCGCGAGCGAGGCGCATCGGGCGGGCATCTTTCGCACCCGGGCAACTGGCCGGCCGTGCCGGCGTTGCGGCGGGAGGGGCTTTCCACCGGTCCGCAGGGACTGAACGCACGCGGTTTTTGGTTGCCTTTTCGCCCGATCCATATGCATTTCATCGGCCGCTCACCCGATGATCCCAAACCGGACAGCCGGATGCGAATCCGGCCGCTGATCCCCATTCGATGCTGAAGTCCGCCATCGTCCGAATCGTCGATTTCTGCACCCGGTACCCGTGGTGGGTCCTCGCGCTCGCGCTCATCCTGTCGGCGGCATCCGCCGTCTACGCCGCGCGGCATTTCGCCATCAAGACCGACATCAACGAGCTGATCTCGAAGCAGCTGCCCTGGACGCAACGGGCGACGGAGTACATGGCCGCCTTCCCGCAACGGGAAATCCTCGCCGTGGTCGACGCGCCGACGCCGGAACTGGTCGAGCAAGCAGCGACCAAGCTCGCCGAGGTCCTGCAAGGCCGCCCCGATGTCATCCGGGCAGTTCGCCAGCCGCAGAGCGGCAGCTTCTTCGAACGCAACGGATTGCTGTTCCTGTCGACCGAGGAGGTCGCGCGGGTCACCGACGGCTTGACGCGGGCGGACGCTCTGCTCGAGACGCTGGCCGCCGACCCGAGTCTGCGAGGCACGCTCGACGCTGACGCTCGCCGCCGATACCGTCGAAGACGTTGTGGCCGGCCGCCCGGCGAGCTTTTCCTGGCGCGTGCTGGCCAGCGGCAAGCCGGCGCAGCCGGGCGAGCTGCGGCGATTCATCGAGGTCGAGCCGGTGCTCGACTTCAGCGCGCTGCAGCCCGGACTGGCGGCGACCAATGCGATCGCCCGGACCGCCGCGGATCTGCACCTCGCCGAGAACTATCGGGCGCGGGTGCGCCAGACCGGTCTGATCCCGATCGACGACGACGAATTCGGCACCCTCAAGCAGAACGCCGGCCTCAATGCCACCGCATCGCTGCTGGCGGTCCTCCTCATCCTGTGGCTGGCGTTGCGATCGTTCCGCATCATCTTCGCGGTCGCGGTCAGCATCACGATCGGCCTGGCGGTCTCCGTGGCATGGGGCCTGTTCCTGGTCGGCGCGTTCAACCTGATCTCGGTGGCGTTCTTCGTGCTGTTCGTCGGGCTCGGCATCGATTTCGGCATCCAGTTCAGCGTGCGCTACCGTGCCGAACGCCACGATTATGAGGACCTGCCCAAAGCCCTGCACAGCACCGCCGTGAAGGTCGGCGGCCCGCTGGCGCTCGCCGCGGCGGCG
>VAZL01000959.1 GCA_005883445.1 Alphaproteobacteria bacterium
GGGTTCTGGGAGTTAGTCGCGGCGGCGAAACAAAAGGTTCACGCTCGAAAGCGCGTTTTCCCGCCCATTTTCCCGTCAAAACGCGGCATCCGGGGAAACCGGGAGCAAAAAGCGCCGCCGACCGGGCGCAAAACGGCCGGAACCGGCGCGGCAGGCGCGGGTTTGGCGCACGCGCGGGCCGCGTTGAGCGACCTCGAAACCGCTCAGCACTCGTAGAACACGTTGAAAAAGTATCGCCGGTTCGACCAATCCGAATAGAGGCCGCCCTGCCCCCACACGCCGGAGGCCTCGAAGCCGAGATAGCTTGCTTGTTGCGCGGCAGCTTGCGCGGCGTCCTGGGTCAAGAACGGCCCTATCCTGTAGCTGCAGGCGTCTGCGTTCGCCGGCGCGGCCAACGTCAGCGACAGAAACAAAGCCGATCCCAGGCCTGACAGGCAATTTTTCATGACACGTCCTCCTTGTCGCCACCATCTTGGCCAAGGCTCCTCCGTGCCCGGGCACGCCGCCAAATTACGACACGCGCCGACGGAGGCTGTGAACTGGCTCACAATGGACGTGGTTATTTTCCGGCGTGCGACACGCAAGCGGAACGTGGGTAGCGCCTCAGTTTGAGTGATCTACGACAGCAGTCGCACGCGAAGGGGCAAGCACGGGAGAGATAAACCTACCTTCCTTGCATGCCGGCCCGCAGTTTGTACCGCCCCGTTGAGCGGTAATTGTTCCACTCTCCGGGAGGTGCGTGTTTGAGATTGCAGTACCATCTCCCGTGCACGACACCGCCGTTCAAGCAGCGCACATTGGCGCCGCGGCGGCCCCACGACTGGGCGGAAGCATCGGATGCACCGATTACGGTAGCGATGGCAGACACCGCGGCCATCATGACCACAAGCTTCTTCATGAACACCCCCTTTCGCTCGCAGTGAAAATCCGCCCGGAGGTGTTTTTACTTTTCCCGAAGGGTCCTCTTTCCTTCAGCGGAGCACCTCTTTACCCGGGTCACGTTATCCTCATGCGAGGTTCCAATGGTATTTTGAATAAAAGGCCGCGGGATCGTCCGCAAGGGTTCAATCAGTTCGGTCTGGCGCGCCAAGGACACGGGCCATCTCGTAGGATAGCCCTAGCGTCAGGTTTTGGCTGAGGCCCCCACCCGATTTTGCGTTGTGCCACCTCGTGAATCCTATTTCGAGGCGACGGGCCATTCTCGAGGTCGCGCCGTATTCCGTGCCCTCCAGCGCCTCTTCCAGGCGCTGGAGGCGTCGCGCTATTTCTTCCCTTTGGTTCCCCCCGCGGCCTTCATCGAGAGCGCCGCCAGGAACTGTCACCAAAAGACTCCCAAGGAAAATCAGCTGCTGCTGCTCTTTCGATGGTGGCGAGCGGTCCGCGACGCGGGTCGCCGAGGGGCTGTCGAAGCCTGCGGGGCCGGGCAATCCTTCATGAAACCGTAACCGCGATTGATGTCGACATCGACCACGCACTGCCTGCCGCGGCGAACCGGGCCGACACTGGCGTACCATTCCCACGGTGCCCGCGCCCCGTACTGCTCGGACGTATTATTCGGGTAAACATTCGGGTTGATATTGGCTTGCGCATTCGCCGCCTCTACCCCGACGATCATCGCCAAGGCGCTCAAGCCACCGATCAAAGCGCGCTTCATGACTTTCCTCCTTTGGACAACTCAC
>VAZL01000232.1 GCA_005883445.1 Alphaproteobacteria bacterium
CAACCGACTTGAACAACTCCGCCCCGAGATGGGGGGCGCTGCCGATGCCGATGGAGGCGTAATTGAGTTCGCCGGGTTTTTGGTGTGCGAGCGCGACGAGCTCTTGGACATTTCGCGCCGGAAGCGAGTGCCCCACGAGCAAAACCTGATAGCCCATCGCCAGCATCGACACCGGCGCAAAATCGCGTTTCCAGTCGTAGGGCACGCGTTTGTACAGCGTCGCGGCGATCGTCAGCGGCCCGTCGGTCGCGAGATAAAGCGTATAGCCGTCTGCCTCCGAGCGCGCTGCAAACTCGGTCCCGATCAGCCCGCCAGCGCCCGGCCGATTGTCGACCACGACCTGTTGTCCCCAGATACCGGCGAGCTTGTTGCCGAGAAGACGCGCCAGCAGGTCGCCGCTGCCCCCGGCCGCATAGGGCACGACGAAGCGGACCGGCCGTGAGGGAAAATCCTGCGCCGCCGCACCCCCGAGTGGCGCAAGCGCCGAGATCAGCGCGAAGATCAGCGCGACGATCAGCGCACGAACGCGGACGGCTCGCATTGCTCTGTCTCCCCGGGAGAGAATGCGTTCATGCGCGCGCCGCGGCCGCCGTGATTGCCGGCGCCGCGTTGCCGCTCAGGCTGAGCATCAGCCGGCCGTGACCTTCGATGCGGTCGGTAATGCCGAGGGAGCGAAACGCCTCCCAGTAGTCGGCGTGCGCGCCCGTCACCACCGGCATGCCGAGTTCGTCTTCGATCAGCGGCGCGGCATCGGCCCCCGACCACTGATTGCACGGGATATAGACGCCGTCCGCCGACGGGGCTGAGGCCAAAATGCGCTTGGTGGTCGCGAAAATCTGCGCGGGCGTGACGTCCTGCAGGCGTTTGAAGACGACATCCATGGCGTGCTCGGCGACGACGCGGAATCCGCTCGCGGCGAGGAAGGAAAGCGCGGATTGGTGCAACTCCTGCGGATAGGGCGTCACCACCGCGACGTTGCGAATCCCGAGATGCGCCAGCGCGCGGATCGCGGACCGGATGCTGGTGGTGGCGGGAAGTCCCGTCGCGTCCTCGATCTGCTTCACGAGCTCGTCCTCGAACCCCTTGCCGCGCGTGGTCACCACCGGCATTCCGGTGTGAATGATGTAGTCCACGTGGCGCGATGCGAGATATCGGACCGCGCTCACGATCGGATCGAGCACGTGCTGTTGGAAGTTCTCGCGGCTCCAATGCTCGATGTTGGAGGTGGTGGCGCACATCGATACGCCATCGGGAGCCAGCCGATAGAAATCGTAGGCGGCGGTTTCGATCACGGTCGGGCTCAGCAAGCCGATGCGCTTGCGCCAGCCAAAGGGGCGATTGGGGTTGCTCATCGTTTAATTCCGGTGATGACCAGTTGGAGCGGCATAGGCGCAGCTCAATGGCAGTCTGATGGCTTTGCCGTCAGCTGGCAATGAGACCCTGGGCCGCCCCTAGCGCGGCGAGCGCATCGCAACCGGCGAAAACGAAAGCGGAAACGCCGGCTTGCGTGAGCTCGCTCTCCAGCGCGCCGGGCCGGCCGGCGAGCCAAACCAAGGCGCCCGCGCGGCGCAAAGCGTGCGTGGCCGCTAGCGCCTCGCGTGCATAGACCTCCTCCGACGAGCACAGGCAGGCGAGCTTGGCGCCCGAGGCTTTGAACGCCTCGATCATCGCGTCGCGGGTGGCGAAGCCGTCGTTGCCGGCCGCCTCGATGCCGCCGGCGGCGAAGAAATTCTTGGCGAAGGTCGCCCGCGCGGTGAAGTCGGCGGGCGTGCCGAGATTGGCGAGGAAGATTTTCGGACGCGTGCCGGTGCGCGCGCACATCCGATCGGAAGCGTCGCGAAGCGCTTCGAACGGCTCGGCGAGGCGAATGCGCGGCAACGGTTCGAACGCCAACGCGGAGGGCGGTGGCAGCGTCACCGGCGCAACATCGAGTACCGATACCGGCGTTTCCGCAAGGTCGGGGAAATCGCTGGTGCCGGTGAACGCATCCTTGCGTCGGGCCACGGCGGCCTGGCGCTCGGCGCGCACGGCCGCGACTTTTTGCTGAATCATGCCTTGTTCGAGCGCGGCCCACGCGCCGCCCGCCCGCTCGATCTCCTGGAACTGGGTCCAGGCCGCGCGGCAGAGCTGTTCGGTCATATCCTCGACGCCGCCGGCGCCGGCGGCGGGGTCGGTCACCCGCGCAAGGTTCGATTCTTCGAGCAGGACGAGCTGGGTGTTGCGGGCAATTCGTCGCGCGGAACGCTCGGGCAGGCCGAGCGCCATGGTGAACGGCAGCACGGTTATGGCGTCGGCGCCGCCGAGGCCGGCGGCGACGACCGCGATGGTCGCGCGCAACATGTTCACGTATGGGTCGCGCTTCGTCATCATCCGCCAAGCGGTCTCGGCCGTGACGAGCGGCGGGGCGGGCGCGAGCTTGCAGGCGTCCTCGACGCGCGCCCACAACATCCGCAGCGCCCGGAACTTGGCGATGGTCAGGAACTGGTCGACATCGGCGGCAAGGCGGAAATGAATCATGTTGCGCGCGGCATCGAGCGCAATCCCGCCCGCTTCCAGCGCGCGCAGATATGCAACCGCCACCGCCAGCGCGTACGCCAATTCCTGCGCTTCCGAGCCGCCGGCATTGTGGATCGCCCGGCCGTCAACCGCTGCGAACGGCCCGCGAAAGCCCTGCGCCGCCAAATCGGAAATGGCGGCGTTGAGGATCGGCACGAGACCGCTCCACGGCAGCGGGCTTGCGCCGCCGACCGCCGCGGCACCGATCGGGTCGAAGCCGAACCGGATGTGGGTGGCGGCGGGAACGACGCCGCGGCGCTCGACCAGCGCCGCGAGCGCGCGTCCCGCCTCCTGCATGTGCGGACCGAGGTCGAGGTCGAGCGCAATGCCGGCGTCGAGGTGAATGCCCTCGAGCGCCCGCGCGATCGCCGCCTCGCTCGCTGCGAGACCGTAGCCGTACGCGCCGGTCGCTCCGGCGAAGATCACGGAGAGGCCGGTCGCACCGTTTTCGAGGTCGTGCAGCGCCTCGGCATTGGCCGCGCCCGGATCGGGATGATCGACGCGTTGCATGACCGACCAGGGCGCAGCCGGCGCGCGGGAGGCAATCGGTCGGGCCTGCGCCCTTCGCCCGTAGAGCGGTTCGATCGTCAGCCCGTCATAGGTCTTGGCGACGAGCCGTTTGTCGAACGGCGCGCCCTTGAGCACGTCCGCCACCAGCCGGCGCCATTGTTCGCGCGTGGCGGCGGGAAACTCGGCAGCAAGGGGAAGGTCGTTGGCAGAGGGGTCCGGCATGGTCACAAAATGCCACGCTGCTGGTGGCGGGCCAACTACAAGCCGCTTGCTCGACCGCGATCTGTACGCAAACGGGCGTCCAGCGAACTGGGGTGGATATTGGGCCGTGCCTTGTCGCATCGCGGCGACGGGGGAGGACGGCCGAGGGCGGCCGGCGATCATGGGCGTGGTGGCAGCTTCTCGACACCGCTTGCGTCCACCTGCGCAAGTGCATCGCGCACACGCCGGCCGGCGATCAGCCGGTCCGGTGCGATCTCCGCCAGCGGCGCTAACACGAATGCTCGCCCAAAAAGCTGCGGGTGTGGCAACGTGAGGTCCGGCTCTTGCACAACGAGATCGTCATAGGCGACGAGGTCGATATCGACCGGACGCGGCCCCCAGCGGCGTTCCTTGCTGCGCTCGCGTCCGAGCGCGCGCTCGACCGCTTGCGCCCGCGCCAAGAGCGCGCGCGGCGTCAGACTGGTTTCGACCGCGACGCAGAGATTGACGAACGGCGACTGGTCTTCGACCCCCCAAGGCGCGGTGCGGTAGTCCGATGAGCGGGCGAGAAGGCGCACTTTTTCGCCGTCGCAAAACGCGGCGATCGCGCGATCGAGCGTGTCGCGCGCGTCTCCGATGTTGCCGCCGAGCGCGACGAGGGCTTCAGCCACGGCCTTGGCGATCGCGTACGATGGTGACCCCGACGCCGGCAAAGGTCGCTGCGATCGGCGCGTGCGGCTTGTGCACGGTGACCCGCACCCGCAAGACCTGTGGGAACCGATCGAGGATGGCCTGCGCGACCGCGCCGGCCGCGGCTTCGACCAGCCGATAGCGACGGGCGCAAAACGCCTGGCTCGCGACCTCGACGACCTGGTCGTAGCCCACCGTATGCGCGAGCTTGTCGGAGCGCGAAGCCGCGGCGAGGTCGATGTCGAGCACGAGGTCGAGGTTGAAGGTTTGCCCGACCTTGGCCTCGTGCTGCATCACGCCGTGATAAGCGTGCAGCGCAAGCCCAGTGACGAAGACGGCATCGGTCATCGGGCGCTCCCGATGGCCGCGGCGACGCGCAGCGCCTGCACGGTCTCGGCGACGTCGTGGGTGCGGATGATCGCCGCTCCGCCTGCGACCGCGAGCAGATGGGCGGCGATCGATCCGCCCAGCCGTTGGTCCGGCGGGGCGGGGGATACGGTGTCGATGAAGCGCTTGCGCGAAGCGCCGACGAGAAGCGGAAGCCCGAACGACTTGAGCTCGGGAAGGCGCGCGATGGCCGTCAGGCTCTGTTCCGGCGTCTTGCCGAAGCCGATGCCTGGGTCGAGCACGATGTTTTGCCGCGCAATGCCCGCGCGCGCCGCGATGTCGAGCGAGCGGGAGAACGGGCAAGCTCGCCATCGCGCTGCAGGCCCCAGACGTCGTTGACGATGGCGGCGCCGGCCGCGAGCGCCCAGGCCGCGACCTCGGCCTTCATGGTGTCGATAGAGACCGGAACGCCGAGCCCCACGACCGCGGGGAGGACCGGGCCAAGCCGTCGCATTTCCTCCGCGATCGGCACAGCCACGGCGCCGCCGTAGGGACGGGTGGATTCGGCGCCGATATCCAATAGGTCGGCACCCTCGGCGATCATCCGCCGTGCCTGGTCGATCGCGTCCACGGGATCGAGAAAACGGCCGCCGTCGGAGAAGGAGTCGGGGGTGACATTGAGCACGCCCATCACGATCGGCCGGCCGAGCGCGAGCAGGCGGGCGAGCCGATCCGGCGATTTTTTCTCACTGCGGGCGGAACCGGCAACTGGGCGCACCAGCGTCATGGCCGTCGCTTTGCGCCGGTCGCGGGAGGGGTGTCAAGCGCCCAGACCGCTCGCAGGTCGCGTCTATCGATACGTAATTTTCTGGGGCAGCTTCTGGGCGTGTTCAACCCAGCGCGTCACGAGCTTCTCCGAGGGAAGAAAGCGAACCAGCTTTCGCTTCTTGTTGGCCTCGGCCATGGCTTTGGCGAGGCGGGCGGGATTGCGATATCGCAGTTCTTTCACGGTCTCGACGCCGACCGCGCACAACAGCCCGGCATATTCCCTGCCCATGCCCTTGATGCGCAGCTTGTCGGCGATATTGGCCCACCGCAGGAGCTTCTTCTCGTCGAGTTCGGTCTTGGCGGCGAGGAACTTGCGTCCTTTCGGACTTTTCGCGGCCTCGAGCAGCTTTTCCGTCGTTCTGATGCCAACAGATTTCAGCGCCTTGGCGTCATCCCCATCGATCTCTTCGATGGCGGTGATCGAGTAGGACATAAAATTCTCCTCGCTCCTGACCAGCCGCCATCGCCATCAAACATGAGACGAACTGGCCGAGGCCGGCGACCGCGCCGACGACCTCGCCGATTGCGGGATGATGACAACAGCCTTTGCCGCGGCCGTGCGGTCGACGCCAACCGGAGCGACGAGACGTCCGATGAGGTCGTCCATGTGCCTCTCACCAGCCCCGCGCTCTCGGCAGGTTGAAGATCATATTAGGCTTGCAAAACTTCAGAACACAAGCACTGACGATAAAAGTCGCGACTCATTGTTGCATTCGAGCATCAGGGCATCGCATGTCCGTCGTTGCTCTGCACGACGGACGCTCGTGCGAGCGTATGGATGCAAACGTTGTGATCACCCGATACAATGCGACAAGCTCCGTGATCGCACACGTTCGGTGATCGCCAAACCGAGCTTATTCCGTCGCAGCCGCGGCGGTTGAACCGCGCGCGCGGGAGAGCGACAATGGCGATGAGTTATCTGGAAGGAATTGTGCCATGGCAAACCTCGACAAAGACGGCACGATCTTCGTCGGGAAGAGTATCAAGCCGGAAGTTTTGACGCTTGCGTTTGCCAACCGCCATGGACTGATCACCGGAGCGACCGGTACCGGCAAGACCGTCACGTTGCAGGTGCTGGCGGAGGGCCTCTCCCGCGCCGGCGTCTCGGTCTTCGCCGCCGACGTCAAGGGCGATCTCTCCGGCGTGTCCGAGGTGGGCGAAGCCAAAGAGGCATTTGTCGCGCGGGCCAAAAGCCTCGGTTTCGATTACGAGCCCGACCAGTTCCCGGTCGTGTTCTGGGACTTGTTCGGGGAACAGGGGCATCCCGTCCGTGCCACCATTTCCGAGGTCGGGCCGCTATTGCTGTCGCGCCTCATGGATCTCAACGACGTCCAAGAAGGCGTGCTCAATGTTTGCTTCCGGGTCGCCGATGAGCAGGGCTTGCCGATCCTAGACCTCAAAGATCTCCGCGCCATGCTCGCCTTCATCTCGGATCATGCCGCCGAACTCACGGTCCAATACGGCAACGTGTCGAAGGCGACCGTCGGGACCATACAGCGCCAGCTGTTGGTGCTGGAGAACCAGGGGGGAAACAAGTTTTTCAGCGAGCCGGCGTTGGCATTGAAGGACTTCATCCGTACCGACCGCGATGGCCGCGGCTTCATCAATATTCTCGCCGCCGATAGGTTAATGGCGAATCCGCGCCTCTATGCCACGTTTCTCTTGTGGCTCCTTTCCGAGCTGTTCGAGGAGCTGCCCGAGGTAGGCGACCAGCCTAAACCCAAGCTTTGCTTCTTCTTCGACGAGGCGCATCTTCTGTTCACCGACGCGCCGAAGGCGCTGCTGGATAAGATCGAGCAGGTGGTCCGCCTGATCCGCTCGAAGGGGGTCGGCGTCTATTTCGTGACGCAAAATCCGCTCGACGTACCGGACAAGGTGCTCACCCAGCTCGGCAATCGCGTGCAGCACGCGTTGCGGGCCTTCACCCCCCGCGATCAGAAGGCGGTGAAGGCGGCGGCGGAAACGTTCCGCCCCAATCCCAAGCTCGACACCGCCAAGATCATCATGGAGCTGGGCAAGGGGGAGGCGCTGGTCTCCTTCCTCGAAGGCAACGGCACGCCGTCGATGGTGGAGCGCTGCATGGTCCGTCCGCCTTCCGCGCGGCTCGGCCCGATTACGCCGGACGAGCGCAAGGCGCTCATCGCCGAGAGCCCGGTGAAGGGCAAGTATGATCAGACGGTTGACTCCGAATCCGCCTACGAGCTCTTGCAGAAGCGCCTGCACTCGGGTGCCGCAGGCGGGCCGATTGTTGCACCGCAGGGGCCGGGTGGGGCGGAGCAAGCGCCGCAGCCTTCCGGCCTGGGCGCCATATGGAGCACTATCGGTAGCGCGCTCGGCGACATCTTCGGTACCACTCGTCCGCGCCGAACGCGGCTTTCGACTGGTCAGGTGATCGCGCGGGAGGTGACGCGTTCGGTCAGCAACCGCGTGGCGGGCCAAATCGCGGCCGATATCGGCAAATCAATCGGCGGCAAGATGGGCAGCTCTGTCGGACGCGCCATTGTGCGTGGCACCATGGGAGGCATTTTGCGGCGGTGACGCGTTCGGCGGTCGCCGCCCGCCAACGGGGCCTCCGGCAATCACGCGATCTTGGACCTCTCATCCCTTAACGATACTGGGTCACTCGCCCCGGGTTCCGCGGGGAGCAGAGCCCGGACAGCAGACAAGGCAGAGCATCCATCCATGACCCCTACGCATGCCCTTCCCGCCGTGTTGCAGAAAATCGACGCCGATCTCGACCAAAGCCTCGAGCGGCTGTTCGAGTTCCTGCGCATTCAGTCGATCTCGACCGATCCGGCCTACAAGGACCAGTGTCAATCCGCCGCCGAGTACGTGGCCAAGGATCTCTCCGGCATCGGCTTTAAGACCAGCATCCGGCCGACCGAGGGGCATCCGATCGTGGTGGGCAAAGGCAGTCCGCGCGCCAACGGCAAGGCGCCGCGCGTCCTCTTCTACGGTCATTACGACGTACAGCCCGTCGATCCGCTCGCTCTTTGGGAGACGCCGCCATTTGCACCACGCATCGCGACGCTGCCGGATGGCCGCAAGATCATCGTGGCGCGCGGGGCCTGCGATGACAAAGGCCAGGTGATGACCTTCATTGAGGCGTGTCGCGCATTCACCGCCGTCACCGGCGAATTGCCGCTCCCGATCACCATGATGATCGAAGGCGAGGAGGAATGCGGCTCGAACCACCTGTTCGGCTTCGTCAAGGACAATGCCGACGAGTTCAAGCTCGATCTCGCGTTGGTCTGCGATACCAGCATGTGGGATCCGACGACGCCCATGGTGACGACGTCGCTGCGCGGGCTCGTCTACGAGGAGGTCAGGCTTACTTGCGCCGACCGGGATTTGCATTCCGGACTGTTCGGCGGCGCGGCGCAGAATCCGCTGCGCGTGCTTGCGCGCATCTTGGCCGCCATGCATGACGACAGCGGCCGCGTCACGATTCCGGGATTCTACGACGGCGTGAAGGAGTTGCCCCCCGACATCAAGGCCGACCTCAAGGGGCTCGACCTCACGCCAGCGAATTTCCTCGCCGAAGTCGGGCTCAAAGTACCGGCGGGCGAGAACGACCGCATGCTGATCGAGCAGATCGCGACGCGCCCGACCGCGGAGATCAACGGGGTGATCGGGGGTTACACCGGGGAGGGGGCGAAAACGGTGATCCCGGCGGAGGCCACGGCGAAGGTGTCGTTCCGGCTGGTGGGGGCACAGGATCCGCAGAAAATTCGCGCCGCCTTCCATAGCTTCGTGCGCGCGCGTTTGCCGGCCGACGCCAAGGTCGAGTTCAAGAGCTTCGCCAGCGCGCCGGCAACGGACCTTCCCTTCGACAATCCGGCGCTCGCCAAGACGCGCGCCGCGCTCGCCGCCGAATGGGGCAAGAAGGCGCTGGCGATCGGGGAGGGCGGCTCGATCCCCATCGTGGGAGATTTCAAGCGTGTCCTCGGCATGGACACGATCCTGGTGGGTTTCGCACTCGACGACGACCGCGTGCATTCGCCGAACGAGAAATTCGATCTGACATCATTTCATAAAGGCACGCGCAGTTGGGCGCGGATATTGGCGGCGCTGGCGGCGTAAATTGCCAGGAACCTCTCACCATTCCTGCGAGTTATTAAGCAGAACAGTGGAGGAGCACATGGTCGCACCGATGACGATCAAGGAACATATGGAAGTTCTGGGTTCGGACGGCGTGCACGTCGGCACCGTGGACGGCCTGGAAGGTCGAGATCAGCTCAAGTTGACGAAGGACGACCCCACTGCCGGCGGTGAACATCACTTCATTCCGCTTGCGTGGGTCGACCACGTGGACGAGAACGTCCATCTCAAACAGTCCGGCGCCGAGGCGAAGGCGCGCTGGAAGACGCACTGACGACAATTCGGAGCAGACATCAGTCGCCCCCGCGGCTCCCTCGGCCGTGGGGCGACTTTTGTCGGTTGAAGCAGCGTCGCGATCGTCCGCCTTCTCAGCGCGACGGGGCCGCTAGATCGCCTTGTAGAGCCGTTCGTCGTAGAGCGCGCCGCTCATGGGCGTGAGTTGGTCGCGAAATTTTTTGGTCGTCGCCGCCGTGATGTGGGCGTCGTAGGCGCTCTGGTCTTTCCAGATTTCAACCACCGAGAAATGGTTCGGCCGATTGCCCTGCTGGAACACGTCGAAGCGCACGGAACCTGGCTCCTTGCGGCTGTCCGCCACCAATGTCTTGAGCGCTGCAATGCACTCGTCCTTCTTCGGCGGCGGAACGTCGACATGCGTCACCACGACGATCTCGTCGGGCCCGGCTTTTCCTGCGGGCGTCCCTGCGATCTCCATGCCCGTGTGCACCCGATCGTCGATTGCGCTGATGAGATCGGGTTTGATCTTCTCGCGAAATTCCTTGCTGTGAGCGGCGGCCAGATGCGCGTCGTAGGCCTTCTGG
>VAZL01000213.1:0-22634 GCA_005883445.1 Alphaproteobacteria bacterium
CGGGCCGCAAGGGTTCGAGCGGAGGAGATAACCGCGCCTTGAACTCGACGAAACTGCCGACCGCCGGCGCCGTGCCCTTGCGCACCGATACGCGCACGCGCTCGAGCCTCTCATTCAACCGCGCGCTGTCGATGCGTTCGAGACGCACGACGATTCGGTCGGAGCGCTCGCGTTCTTCGCGCACCTCGACAAAACCCGCCAATTCCGCGTTCCATACCGGCGCCGCCAGGACGGGATGGGCGATGATTTCGCGTTTGATGCTGGCGGTCGCAAACCCGGCTGCGACGGCAGCGATGCCGACCGTCGCCGGGAGGGCGAACGGCCGGTGGCGGCACAGAATCGCTGCGGCTACGGTCGCGGCGAGCAGCAGCGCTGCTGCCCAAGGCGCAGGCTCCTGCTCGACGGCAAAATAGATGATAGTCCCGCAGCCGAATGCGATCGCGAGCCACGGCACCAGCCGGCCCGGAGCGACCTCGGCCGTCGCCCATTCGCGCACGCGCTGCGCCGCACGGCGTGCGAAGTCCCTGAGGCTCTGTGGCCAGGCCAGTGCGGGCCTGCGCCCTGCCGCAATCCAAGGCCGCCAGGCCTCGGCCCGTCCGCGCGATCTACTCTGCTCGACCATCGCGCGGCCCCCTGACGCGCGCTACATTTCACCGGGGCATCCTACACAATGCCGCTGACCTGGACACGGCCTCGCGCGGGTGTCCACAGCGCTTGCGGTTGATGGAGCGGAGTGCAATGTCAAAGCCGCCCCGGCATTTTGCCCGGGGGCCGCGCATCGCCGCTAAAGGGAACTTCGGAGGTTGATTGCAGGCGGCAGGTTATGGTCTCATCGACAGCGAGATGGTAACAGCGCATGCAACGCCGCGAAATGCGGGACATTTCCGGATTGCGCTGCGTCCGAACCATACCACGCACGATACCCGAGGCAGATATGGACCAAGGCGTTGAACTCAAGCGCACGGATCGCATTCGCGCGATCGAGCGCTTGCGCGACTTCATTGTGAGATCCGTCGATGGTGCCCGCGCCGTGGAAGCGCCGTTCTATCATCTTCAGCTCGAGAAGGTCTTTCCCGATGATGTCTATGCATCCATGCTGACGGCGATGCCGGAGGCGTCGGATTATCGGCCGCTCTACGGTCAAAACCAATGCAACGTGCGGGCGGACGGCACCCATACCCGAGTGAAGATCGACCTTTTTCCCGAGTACATTCGCCATCTACCGCCGGAGAAGCGCGTGGTTTGGGACGTCGTCGGCCGCGCACTTTGCTCGGAACCCGTCAAAGCCGCCTTCGTGCGCAAGCTTGCCCCCGCGCTGGCGCATCGTTTCGGGCCGAACTACGCCAAAGTGGGCATGTACCCGATCGCGATTCTCACCAGGGACGTGCCCGGTTACAAGATTGATCCGCACACCGATACGCGCTGGAAAGGAATTACCGTGCAACTCTTTCTGCCGCGCGATGCGTCGCACACCGACATCGGCACGATCTTCCACGAAAAGCTGGCCGACGGCAGCCTGCCGAAACGGACCCAGATGAAATTTGCGCCCAATACCGGCTACGCGTTCGCGGTGGGCAAGGACACGTGGCACTCCGCCGACCCGGTCGGTCCTGAAGTGACAACGCGCGACAGCATCCTGCACACCTATTTCGTCGACGCCGGAATATTGCGCGTGTTGCGCAATCGCGGCAAACGGATCGGCAACTTCCTGCGCAACGAATTGCGCAATTACGTGCCAGGCTGATGATCCCATGGCGCGCACTTGCCGTTGCGCGCTAGGCGCCTTTCCCGCCGCTCACCCGCGCCCAGGTATCGCGCAGGCCGACGGTGCGGTTGAACACGAGATCGCCTGGCGTCGAGTCCGGATCGCGGCAGAAATAACCCTGCCGCTCGAACTGGACGGGATCGCCGGTGTTTGCGGCAGCAAGCTCGGGTTCGAGCTTGCAGCCCGTCAGCACCTCGAGTGAATCGGGGTTGAGATCGGCGATGAAGTCGGCGGGGTTCGGGTCGGGGCGCGCAAACAGCTGGTTGTAGAGCCGAACTTCCGCTGACACCGCGTCCGCGGCCGACACCCAATGGAGCGTGGCCTGCACCTTGCGACCGTCCGGGGCGTTGCCGCCGCGGGTCTGGGGATCATAGCTGCAGCGTAGCTCCACCACCTCGCCGGCGCGATTCTTCACCACCTCGCGGCAGGTAATGAAATAGGCGTAGCGCAGCCGAACCTCGCGTCCGGGCGAGAGCCGGTAAAATTTCTTAGGCGGGTTCTCCATGAAATCGTCACGCTCGATATAAAGCTCGCGACCGAAGCGAAGGCGTCTCGTCCCCGCGGCCGGATCGTCGGGATGGTTGACCGCTTCGAGCTCCTCGCTTTGGCCTTCGGGGTAGTTGTCGATGACGATCTTCAGCGGGCGTAGCACCGCCATGCGTCGCAAGGCCGTCTTGTTGAGGACCTCGCGCACCGAAAAGTCGAACATGGCGACATCGACCACGCTGTTGGCCTTGGCAACCCCGACGCGCTTGACGAAATCGCGCACCGCCTGGGGCGGCACGCCGCGGCGGCGCAGCCCTGCGAGGGTCGGCATGCGCGGATCATCCCAGCCCTTGACGTGTCCGCCACGCACCAGTTCGGTGAGTACGCGTTTGGACAGCACCGTATGGGTGAGATTGAGGCGGGCGAACTCGTACTGCCGCGGACGGGACGGAACCGGCAGATGTTCGAGAAACCAGTCGTACAAGGGGCGGTGGTCCTCGAATTCGAGCGTGCAGAGCGAGTGGGTGACGCGCTCGATCGCATCCGATTGGCCATGGGCAAAGTCATAACTGGGATAAATGCTCCAGGCAGTGCCGGTGCGCGGATGGCTCGCGTGCAGGATACGGTAGAGCACCGGGTCGCGCAGATTGATGTTGCCGGACGCCATATCGATCTTGGCCCGCAGCACCCGCGCCCCGTTGGGGAACTCGCCCGCCCGCATGCGGCGGAATAGATCGAGATTTTCCTCGACGGATCGGTCGCGCCAGGGACTATTGCGTCCTGGCTCGGTCAGCGTGCCGCGGGTGAGGCGCATTTCTTCCTGCGACTGGTCGTCGACATAGGCCTTGCCGGTGCGGATCAGGTGCTCGGCCCACTGGTAGAGCTGCTCGAAGTAGTCCGATGCGTGATAGAGATGGGTTCCCCAGTCGAAGCCGAGCCAGCGCACATCGTCCTCGATGGCGTCGATGTATTCTTGCTCCTCCTTCGTCGGATTGGTGTCGTCGAAGCGCAGGTGACAGCGGCCGCCGAACTCCTGCGCAACGCCGAAATTTAGGCAGATCGACTTGGCGTGGCCAATATGCAGATAGCCGTTGGGCTCCGGCGGGAAGCGGGTCACCACCGTGGTGTGGCGCTTGGCGGCGAGATCCGCCTCGATGATATCGCGGATGAAATCCCGCCCCACCTCCGCTACCGCCGTTCCAGTTGCCGTCATGCCGCTTCAATCCCATTGTCGATGCCGCGGCCTATGTGCCAAATCCACGGGCACGCGCCAAGACCATCGGCCTGCGAAACCTTTAATGACCCAACTTACTTCTGTGCTACACGAAGCCCGCTGACAACCGGTCTGGCTTTGCAGGCTGCGAGGGCCTGTCGTGCTCCGATCTCGGGCCGCCGAGGCATCAGCGAGGCGGACCGTCGCAAAGACCACCCGACATGACCGAGACCATCGTCACGCGGTTTGCTCCTTCGCCAACGGGCTTTCTGCATATCGGGGGGGCGCGCACCGCGCTGTTCAACTGGCTCTATGCCCGCGGGCGCGGTGGGAAGATGCTGCTGCGGATCGAGGACACCGACCGCGAGCGCTCCACGCAAGCTGCGATCGAGGCTATCCTCGATGGGCTCTCCTGGCTCGGCCTGGATTGGGACGGCGAGGCTGTCTACCAATTCTCGCGCTCCGGGCGCCACCGCGAGGTAGCCCAGGTTCTGTTGGAAGCGGGCCACGCCTATCGCTGCTACGCCTCGCCCGACGAGCTCGCGCAGATGCGCGAGAAGGCGCGCAGCGAAGGGCGTACCAAGCTCTATGACGGCCGCTGGCGCGATCGCGATCCCTGCGAGGCCCCCTCTGGAGTTCAGCCGGTGATCCGGCTCAAAGCACCGCTGACAGGCGAGACCGTGATCGAGGATCAGGTGCAGGGGCGAGTCGTATGGCAGAATGAAAACCTCGACGATCTCGTGTTGTTGCGTTCGGACGGCACGCCGACTTACATGCTCGCGGTCGTGGTCGATGACCACGATATGGGCGTCACCCATGTCATCCGCGGTGACGATCACCTCACCAACGCCGCGCGCCAGACCCAGATCTACAACGCGCTCGGCTGGCGCGCGCCGGTCATGGCGCACATCCCGCTCATTCATGGTCCTGACGGCTCGAAATTGTCCAAGCGGCACGGCGCGCTCGGGGTCGATGCGTACCGAGCGATGGGCTATCTGCCCACCGCCATGCGCAATTATCTCGTGCGGCTGGGCTGGAGCCATGGCGACCAGGAAATCTTCTCGACCGAGGAGATGATCGCGGCCTTCGATGTGCCGCAGATCGGGCGCTCGCCCGCGCGCTTCGACTTCGCCAAGCTCGAGAGCCTCAACGGCTATTATCTGCGCCAGACCGCCGACGCCGACCTCCTCGCCGAGCTTGAGCGCGTGCTACCGCACATCGCCGGTGGACCTGAGCTTGCGGCCAAGCTGACGCCGGATATGCGCAAGAAGCTGCTTGCGGCCATGGCCGGGCTGAAGGAACGGGCCAAGACGCTGGTCGAGCTCGCGGACGGCGCCCGCTTCATAGTGGCGGAGCGCCCGCTCGTTCTCGACGACAACGCGGCCGGCCTGCTGACGGCCGAGGCGCGCAATCTCCTCGGCGATCTTTCGGCAGACCTCAAGATGGTCGAGCCTTGGAGCGTGGAAACCACCGAACAGGCCGTGCGCGCCTTTGCCGAGCGCAAGGGGCTTAAGCTCGGGAACGTCGCGCAGCCGTTGCGCGCCGCGCTGACTGGGCGCACCACCTCGCCCCCGATCTTCGACGTGTTGGCGGTGCTGGGGAAGAGCGAAAGCCTCGGCCGGCTGCAAGACCAAGCCGGGTCGAGCACCGCGAGCCGATAGAGCGCTCCGTCCCGTTGGAAAGCAAAACCCCCTCTGGCCGCGCGGGAGGCCAATCTCCACATGATGTCTAAAGTACGCCAGTGCAGCGAAGCTGCGCCGATGCCGCCGTCTTGCAGTGCACACTGGGATGGGCTACGCAAAAAAGCGGCTTCCCCACGGGCGTCCGGAAGCACCTGGCGCAAGCCATCCCACCGGCCGGAGGGGAACGCGGTCCGCCGGGCGACACAAATTGAGGGCTCGATCATGGATGCGAAGACGGGCGCCAACATCAAGACCGGCAAATTCGTCGTCGGCGATAGGGACACCACGTTTCCGATCTACGAGGGGACGATCGGTCCTTCGGTCATCGACATCGGCAAATTCTACGCCGAGACCGGAATGTTCACCTACGATCCGGGCTACACCTCGACCGGGAGCTGCGAATCCAAGATCACCTATATCGACGGCGATGAAGGAATCCTGCTCTATCGCGGCTATCCGATCGAACAGCTCGCCGAGCACGGCGACTTTCTCGAGACCTGTTATCTCCTGCTCTACGGCGAGCTTCCGACCGCCGCGCAGAAGGCCGACTTCGACAATCGTGTCACCCACCACACGATGGTGCACGAGCAAATGAGTCGGTTCTATCAGGGCTTTCGGCGCGACGCGCACCCGATGGCGGTGATGACGGGCTGCGTCGGGGCGCTCTCGGCGTTTTATCACGACTCCACGGATATCTCGGATCCAACTCAGCGGATGATTGCCTCGATCCGCATGATCGCGAAAATGCCGACGATCGCGGCGATGGCCTACAAGTACTCGATCGGTCAGCCTTTCATCTATCCGAAGAACGACCTCGACTATGCGACCAATTTCTTGCGCATGTGCTTCGCGGTGCCGTGCGAGGAGTATAAGCCCAATGCCGTCCTCGCCCGCGCGATGGATCGCATCTTCATCCTGCACGCCGACCACGAGCAAAATGCCTCGACCTCGACGGTTAGGCTCGCCGGCTCCTCCGGCGCCAACCCCTTTGCGTGCATCGCGGCGGGCTGTGCGTGCCTATGGGGTCCCGCGCACGGCGGCGCCAACGAGGCGGCTCTGAACATGCTGCGCGAGATCGGCAAGCCCGAGCGCATCCCGGAATATATCCGTCGCGCCAAGGACAAGAACGACAGCTTCCGCCTCATGGGTTTCGGACACCGGGTCTACAAGCACTACGACCCACGCGCCAAGATCATGCAGAAGACCTGCCATGAAGTGCTGAGCGAAATCGGAGTGAAGGACGACCCGCTGCTCGACGTCGCACTCGAGCTCGAGCGGATCGCACTGCACGACGACTATTTCATCGAGAAAAAGCTCTATCCCAACATCGACTTCTATTCCGGCATCACGCTCAAGGCTATGGGTTTTCCCACCACGATGTTCACCGTGTTGTTCGCGGTTGCCCGCACCGTCGGCTGGATTTCTCAGTGGAAGGAAATGATCGAGGATCCGCACCAGAAGATCGGGCGCCCGCGACAGCTCTATACCGGTGCGACGCAGCGCGACTACGTGCCGATCTCGCGCCGGAAGTAGCGGCGCGCATCAACCGCGGCCGTCCCCCACTAGGCGACCACCACGGTCGTAACGACACTTATCGTGCCGGCGCGGCGCGACGGGCCGCGGCAAGCACGACATCGGCGGCCCGCATCGCGGGCACGCTCGATCCGACCTCCATAATGGCATCAAGCCGGGAAAACGCCTCGACCTGGCGGCGTCGCTCCGGCGTGTCGCCGAACAGCGGGAG
Organism: Alphaproteobacteria bacterium; assembly: GCA_005883445.1. Taxonomy (GTDB): domain Bacteria; phylum Pseudomonadota; class Alphaproteobacteria; order Rhizobiales; family Xanthobacteraceae; genus VAZQ01. The sequence continues at coordinate 6,891 of VAZL01000213.1, forward strand.
CAGCGCCGCGGCGAGCTTTTCCGCGGTGCAGTTGTGCTGGAGTAGCTCCGGAACCACATTCTCGTCGAGCAAGAGATTGGTCAGAATAATCGAAGGAAGTCGCTTCAAAATTCCTCGTCCCACGGCGAGGTATTCGAGCGCCGTTACCTTGTAGGCGGCGATCATGGGCACGCCGGCGAGGGCAAGTTCGAGCGTGACTGTGCCGGACTTCGCGAGCGCCACCGTGGCAGTGCGGAACGCCGCCTGCTTGTCGGCGCTCTCGACCACGATCCGCGCTCGCAGCGGCCATCGTGCCATTGCCGTGCGAATGGGATCCACCAGATGCGGGACGGTCGCCACCACCACCTCGAGCGATCCGAGGCGATCGTGCACCCGCGCCACGGCGTCGGAAAAAACGCCAAGCAGCCGCTCGATCTCGCCGGCCCTGCTTCCCGGCAGCACCAGCAGGACCGGCGGCGCGGCGAGCCGGCGACGCGCCTCCTCGTAATTCGGGCGCAGATTGCGCACTTGCTCGACCAGCGGATGGCCGACATAAGTGCAGGGCGGGCCGCCCAGGCGCTGGTGGACCGCAGGCTCAAACGGCAATAGCGCCAAGACGTGATCGATATAGGCCCGCATCGCCCGGGCGCGCCCCGGCCGCCAGGCCCAGACCGAGGGCGAGACATATTGGACAATTGCGATCGTCGGATCGGCGGCGCGCACCCGCCGCGCGATCCTTTGCGTGAAGCCCGGACTGTCGATGACGACGAGCACGTGCGGGCGCTTGGCCACCACCGCCTTAACGGTCAAGCGCATGAGCCGCAGGATTTTCGGAAGCCGCCGCGGGATAGCGCTAAACCCAATGATCGGAAGATCCGCAATCGGATAGAGGCTTGCGACCCCTTCCGCCGCCATCTCCCGGCCCCCGACCCCGACAAAACGCACCTGCCCGCCGGTGCGCTCCCGCAGCGCCCGCATCAATGCGGCACCGAGCCGATCACCCGACTCTTCGCCGGCGACGAGAAAGACATCGACGATTTCGGAGGGGCGCGTGGGGGGCGCTGGCGCGCTCATTGTTCGGCCGTCTGGTCGCGCACACCGAGGACAAACAGTCGCTCGCGGTCCGCGGTCGCGCTGATGCGCTCGGGCTCGGCGACAATCGTGCTACCGGCGACCACGGCAATGCCCGCTAGCCCAGCTCGCGCCGCGCCTTCCACCGTCTGCGGGCCGATCGACGGCAAATCGACCCGCCGATCCTGGCCACGCTTTGCCGCCTTGACCAACACGCCCCGTCCCGAGGCCACGGCGATGCGCCCACTCTGACGAAGCTCCGCGATGCGCGCGAGCATTCGGTCGGTCCCTTCCGCGGCCTCAATCGCGAGCACACGCGCATCGGCCACGACCACCGCTTGGCCGACGTCGAACGGACTGGACGCATTGAGCAGAGCGAGCCCCTTTGCAATGTCGGAACGGTCTCGCTCGCCGGGGCGCTCGCGCCCGAGGGTTCCTTCCGGCATCAGGATTTCCGGCGCGACCGCGTGCGCCCCCAAGAGGTGAAAGCCGTGCTCTTCGAAGATCGCCGCGACGCCTTTGAGCAGATGATCATCGCCGCCGCGGAAGATGCCGTAGATTCGCGGCAGCAGCCGAAGCGTCTTGAAATCCGGCCGGATGTGCCAGATCGCCGGCCGCACCATCGAGCCGATGAAAACCACGTCGCGGCAGCCCTCCTGGCGGGCAAGCCGACAAAACCAGCCGAATTGGCCGACGGCGGCCCAGTGATGCCGGTAGCTTGCGACACGTTGCGGATCCGCCCAGCCGCGAATGGCGAAAAGCACCACGCGGCGCCCGCGCTTGCCCACGGCATCGGCGACCGCAAACGGCAGGCTTCCGCCGCCGCAGATAATCGCTAGCGGCCCGTCGTCTGCCGTGCGTGCGGTTGCCGCCTCGCTCATGCTTCCTCGTCAACCGACGCACGACGAATGGCCATAGTCAGCGGTCGTGAGCCAGCACGGATGAAGGCGATCACCTTGGCGACGAGTGGGTCGCCGCTGCTGTGCGCGGCAACCTGGTCAAGCCGCTCGCGAAATGTTCCGGCGCCGAAAAACATCGCCTCATAGGCTTGCCGCAGCCGATGGATATCAGCCTTGCTCGAGCCGCGCCGACGCATGCCGACGACATTGAGACCGATCAGATCGGCAAGCGGACCCTGCACGAGGCCAAACGGGATGACATCGGCGCGCACGCCGCTCAGGCCCACCACCATCGCGCCTTCGCCGATGCGCACGAATTGCCGCACAGCTGCCTGACCGCCGAACACGGCGAAGTCACCGATCGTCACGTGGCCACCAAGCACCACGTTGTTGGCGAAGATCACATCGCTGCCGACCTTGCAATCATGGCCGACATGCGACCCCACCATTAGCCAGCAGCGGTCCCCGACTTCAGTGACGCCGCGATCGTCCTCCGTCCCGGTGTTCACGGTGACACCTTCGCGGATATCGCAATCGGCGCCGATCACGAGTCGGGTCGGACCGCCGCGGTACTTGACGGATTGCGGCGGAGTGCCGAGCGAGGCGAATGGGTAGAGCACGGTACGCGGGCCGATCGTGGTATGGCCAGCGACGTGAACGTGGGCCAGGAGCCTGCAACCATCGCCAATTTTAACATGGGGGCCGATGACGCAATACGGCCCGATCGACACGTCTTGTCCGATCACCGCCCCCGGTTCGATCCGGGCGGTTGGGTCGATCGCGGCCATCGCCGACCTCACGCCACCATGGCGCCGACTTCGGCCTCGGCGACCGTGTGTCCGGCGACCTTCGCCTCGCCGCGAAACCACCACATGTTCTTTTTCCGAGCGATCTTTCTGACGTGGTATTCGATCGTGTCGCCCGGGACTACCGGCTTGCGGAACTTCGCTTTGTCGATGGTGAGGAAATAGACGTGCCTTGGATGGTCGCCGCCCATCTGCGACAGCACGCAGATCGCACCGGCCGTCTGCGCCATGCCCTCGATCAGCAGCACGCCGGGAAAGACTGGATTGCCGGGGAAGTGCCCGAGGAACTGCGGCTCATTGACGGTGACGTTCTTGAGTCCGATGGCGGCTTCATCACCTTGCATGTCGATGATGCGATCGACCATCAAAAACGGATAGCGATGCGGTAGCGCTTTAAGGATGGCTGCAATATCGGCTGCCTCGAGGGTGGTGGTCGCCGCCTTGTTCATCGGCTCCGCCTTCGTCGGTCATCGCGGCCGCCTTGTCTGGAGGCGTCCTGAGCATCGCCGTCGCCCGCGGCATCGTTTTCGCCCACCCACTGGCGCAACGTCATCATGCTGCGCAGAAACTCGCGGCCGCGCATCGCCGGATAGCCGAACCACTTTTCGCCTGCCGGCACGTCGGACATGACCCCACTCCTGGCCCCGATGATTGCCCCCTCGCCGATCGTCACATTATCCGCAAGCCCAACCTGTCCGGCCAGGATGACGCGATCCTCGATGACGACGCTGCCGGAGATGCCGCATTGCGCGACGATGATGCAGTGGCGGCCGATCCTCACATTGTGTCCGATCTGCACCAGGTTGTCGATCTTGGTACCTTCGCCGATCACGGTGTCGCGATTGGCGCCACGATCGATGGTGGTCCCGGCGCCAATCTCCACATCGTCCTGAACGATAACCCGGCCCACCTGCAGGACTTTGCGGTGACCGGTTGCTCCCATCACATAGCCGAATCCGTCCTGGCCGATGGCGCAGCCGGGGTGAACGACCACACGATCGCCGATCAAGCTATTGGTGATCGAGGCGTTGGCTCCGATCGTGCACTGGCGGCCGATGCGCACATTGGGCCCGATCGCGGCGCCCGCGTTGATCACCGTGCCGCTTCCGATTTCGGCACGCGGACCGATGACAGCCCCGGGATCCACGGTTACGCCGCTTTCCATGCGCACGGTCGGGTGGACTAAGGCCCCAACCGCCACACCGCTCGCCTCGAACAAGGAAGACGGTCGCAACGCGTCCGGAAACAGGGTCCGCGCTACCTCGACGAAAGCGCGATATGGTTCGCCGACGCACAGCACGCTGATATGTACAGGCGCGCGGCCGGCGTAGCGTTCCGTCGTCAAGCAGGCGCCGGCACTGCTGACGGACAATTGAGGCGCATATTTCGCCTTCTCGAGGAATGCGAGATCGGTGGGGGCGGCCTGATCGAGCGCTGCAATACCGCTAATGCGGCGATCAAGGTCGGCGCCGGGCCGCGGCTTCGCGCCGGTGAGCGCCGCGATCTCGCGCACGCTCAGCCCGCGTCCCCGATTGAAGAAAAAGGGCTCGGTCATGCCCGTGCCGATCATCCCCGCGCCGGCGGGTCAGAATGTCGTCCCGCCGCCGAACCGGAATTGCTGTACCCGGTCGTAGGGTTCCTTGGTGAGCGGGAATGAATAATCGAATCGCAGCGGCCCGAATGGTGATTCCCAAATTATTCCCACGCCCACCGAGCTACGTATATGCATGGCGTTGTCTACCGGACACGGCACCGCGTTGGGGATGCCCGGACCGAAGGTCGGACAGAAGTTGCCCGAAATCACCTCCCCGGTCGCGGGGAATGTCGTCGGGCCCTGATAATTCCAGAGCGAGCCGGCGTCGGCGAAGGCGGCAACCTTGATCCCCGCATCCTTGGGTAGGAAGTAGAGCGGCGTCCGAAACTCAAGACTAGCGCCCCAATAGTACGAGCCGCCGAGCGCATCCCCTAAAACGCCGGTGAACGGAAACTGCGTCAGATCGCGTGGCCCGATTCCCGCCGGCGCAAATCCGCGCACCAGATTGGGGCCCATCTGAAACTCGTCGAGCATCCGTAGCCCGCTGCCGCCCCACGATGCGACCTGCCCCCCTTGCAGATGCATCAGGCCGATAATGTCGGGGAGCACTTCGCGATAGCTGTAGAGGTCCGCCGTCGTGCGCACGAACTTGACGTCGCCGCCAACGCCGGCAAAATCCTGCCTGAACTCGGCCAACAGTCCCGCGGTCGGATTCTTGTTGTTGTCGAGCGTATTGTGAGTGAGCGTGTAACCGACCAACGAGGTGAGAACCGGGCCGTTCGCCACGGCGCTTTTCACGGCGAGTGACGCCTCGCCGTCCGCGTAGCAGTTGGCGAAGAGATTTCCGTCCGGAGGAGTGAGCGCCGCCGTCGTACCTATCTTGTCCGGGGTCGGGAAGGTGTTCACGAAATCCGGATTAATGTTGTTACAATTGGTCAAATTGGGCGACAGCTGAATTTTCTGCTGATAGATCGAGTAGCGCAGCTGCAGAGCAAGATCCTCGCGCAGCGTAAAGCCGAGCCTGGTGCTGGCGCCGACCGTGTCGGTCTCGTACGACACGTAGCTCGTCGGCAGCTGTTGCTTGTAGAATACGTCGACGCCCCATGCCACCCGATAACCGAGGAAGTAAGGATCCACGTACGACACCGTGGCACCCTTCGTATACTGGCCGTATTGCACCGCGATCTTTCCGAACAGACCGCGTCCGAGCAGGTTGCGCTCGGAGACGCTGACCTCTGCCAGGAATCCGTCGGCGGTCGAATAGCCGCCGGAGACGGAGAACTCGCCGGTCGACTGCTCTTCGAGGTCGACGTTGAGAATGACTCGATCGGGAGCCGAGCCGGGTTCGGTCGTTATCTTGACGGTCTTGAAATACGAGAGGTTCTTCAAGCGCCGCTCGGCCCGATTGATGAGCGCGCGATTGTAGGCGTCACCCTCCGCAACGTCGAATTCGCGTCGGATCACGTAGTCGCGCGTACGGGTATTGCCGCGGATATTGATTCGTTCGATGTAGACGCGTTGTCCCTCCGAGACGGTGAAGACGAGATTGACCGTCCGCGTTTGTGCGTCGCGCGTCGCGCTTGGGCGCACTGTCGCGAAGGCAAAGCCTTGTCTCGAGGCTTCGATGGTCATGTCCTCGACGGTCTTCTCGACCGCCTCGGCATTGTAGACGTCGCCGGGGTAAGTCCGCACCTTCACTCTGAGCCAGGACGGATCGAGCGACCGGATGGTCGACTGAACGTCGACCGTTCCGACGCGGTATTGCTCGCCCTCCTCGATGGTGAAGTTGATTACGAAACCTCTCCGATCCGGATCGTATTCTCCGACCGCGGAGATGATTCGCACGTCGATGTAGCCGTGCTTGAGATAAAATCGGCGCAACAACTCGCGATCCGCTTCGATCCGGTCCGGATCGTAGATATCGCCCGTCTGCAGAAATGCGAGAAATGGTCTGGTTTCGGATGTCTTGATCTCTTCCTTGAGGCGGTAGGATGAATAGGCGCGATTGCCGATGAAGTCGATCGCCTTGACGCCGGTCTTTACGCCCTCGGTGATTTCGAAGACGAGGTCGACGCGGTTGCTGGGGAGCTCGATGATTTTGGGGTCTACGCGGACGTCGAAGCGGCCGCTGCGGCGGTAGAGTTCTACGATGCGCGCGGTATCGGCCTGCACAACGGGACGAGAGAGCGTGCCGCGCTCCTTCGATTGGATTTCGGACTTGAGCTGATCGTCCTTGACCTTCTTGTTGCCCTCGAAGGCAATGCGGTTGATGACCGGATTTTCGACGACCGTGATGGTCAGCCGTCCGCCCTGGATCGTCGGTCGAACATCCTGGAACAGACCGGTGGAAATAAGCGCCTTGACGCCTTCATCGATTTGGAAAGCGTCAAGCTGGCCGTTCGGTCCTGGCCGGAAGTAGGAGCGGATAGTGTCAGCCTCGACCCGCTGGTTGCCTTGAACAATGATGGAACTAACCGTTTGGGCATAGGCAGAGCGTGCCGTGAGCGACACGACGCCACCACTCAATAAAATCCCTCCCAGGACAAGGCAGGCGACGCCAAGTCCTCGAACGAGCCAGTTACGAAATTTCATGCCCCACGCGCCCTTTGTCGTCCCCTTTTGGGCACCCTGAAAACTCAGGTACCCACGAGAAAGGTCGTCGCTATCCCCAGAACGCCTGTACCAACAGTGCCGCTTGTACAGGTTTCCATCGTGCAACCAAGTCCTTTCCCAGCCTTGTCCCCTTTTACACCCCGAACGTTGCGACCTTCCTACGACGCCGTCCATTGGGCGGCGAGGTGGAGAAGATCATTGTAGGTTGCAAAGATCATCAGCATTACAACTATCGCGAGCCCGATCCGAAATCCTACCTCCTGAGCCCGATCCGACAGCGGTTTTCCCCTCACTGCTTCGATCGCGTAGTACAACAGATGACCGCCATCGAGCAGAGGCACGGGAAACAGATTGAGCAAGCCGATTGAGACCGACAGCACCGCCGTGAGGCTAAACAACGACGGCAGTCCTTCGCTTGCGACCTGCCCGGAGACTTGGGCGATGCGAATCGGCCCTCCGAGTTGATCGGCGGCCTCGCGACCGGAAATGACGCCGCCGATATAGGACAGCGTCCGCTCGACCACAAACCACGTCCTTTGCACGCCAAGCTCAAGCGCTTTGAGCGGCCCGACCGGCTGGAAGTGCGTGTCGTCCGGCGATGGCGAGCGGGTGATGCCGAGGACGCCGATGCGATGCACGTTGCCGAAACGGTCCTTGGATTCCTTGAGTGCGGGAGTTGCTTTGAGCGTGACCTTCACGCCACCGCGGTCGACCTCGAAGACTAGCGTCTCGCCCGCGCTGGTGCTGACGATCTGCTGCATGTCGGGGAAGCTATCGACCGGCCGTCCGTCGATGGTGAGAACTAGGTCGCTCGGCTGAAATCCGGCCGCCTCCGCGGCGCTGCCGGGCTGGACCGCGTCGATCCGGGGCGATGTGCTCGGCTTGCCAAAGACCATGAAGAGAGCGGCAAAGATCACGATAGCGAGTAAGAAATTCGCCACCGGCCCCGCCACCACGATCGCGGCCCTGCGGGCGACCGACTGATGAACGAAGCTGTGGCGGCGCTCCTCGTCGGTCATTGCGGCAAGCGCGGCTGCATCCGGGACACTCGCCGCATTCTCGTCGCCGAAGAATTTCACATAACCGCCAAGTGGAACCGCCGAGAGCTTCCAGCGTGTGCCGTGGCGGTCGTTGAAGCCAAAAAGCTCAGGGCCGAACCCAATGGAGAAAACCAGTACCCTGACCCCGCACCTGCGGGCGACCAGGAAATGGCCGAGCTCGTGGAAAAACACCACCAACGTCAAGACGAACAGGAAGGGGATGAGATAGCCGAGCAGGCCGCCCCCCAGCGTATTGATTCCAGATAGAAAATCGAAACTCATGAGGCCTTGTCCCCGCCTGCTCCCGAGTCAGCGCCCGAACCCGACTTCCTAGGGTGCCTTTGCGGCAATTTCGGGCAAGAGAGCGCGTGCTAACAATCTCGTATTATGGTCAACAGATAGTGCCTCGTCGACGCTTTCCGGCTCGGCGGTCCAATTTCGGGATAGTGCCGCCTCAAGGGTCGCCTCGACCAGGGCCGATATCCCGGCAAAATTCAGCCGCCGCGCGAGAAATTCTCCCACTGCCACCTCGTTGGCAGCGTTGAGCACGGTGGGCGCCGCCCCGCCCGCCTCGAGTGCGCGCCGTGCAAGCCCCAATGCCGGAAAACGGCCAAGGTCAGGCTCTTCGAAGGTCAAAGTCGCGGCACGTGCGAGATCGAGACGCGGGGCCGGCCCCGCGATGCGCTCGGGCCAAGCGAGGCAATAGGCGATTGGGATGCGCATGTCCGGGCTCCCCAGCTGCGCGATGAGGGACCCATCGCAAAATTCGACCAGGCTATGAACGATGGATTGCGGATGAACCAGGACGTCGATCTGGTCCGAGGCAAGGGCGAAAAGATGATGCGCCTCAATGAGTTCCAAGCCTTTGTTCATCAATGTTGCCGAATCGATTGTGACCTTCGCCCCCATCGACCAATTGGGATGCTTGAGCGCCTGCTCGACGGTGGCAGCCTTCACGACCTCGGCGGGCGCGGCACGGAATGGCCCTCCGGAGGCGGTCAGAATCACCCGGCGCACGTCCTCGCGGCGACTTCCGCTCATGGCCTGAAACAGCGCGTTGTGTTCGGAATCGACCGGCAACACGGTCGCACCTGACGCCGCCGCGCGACGCATGAACAGACCGCCGGCGCACACCAGCGTTTCCTTGTTGGCGAGCGCGATGATCGCGCCGCGTTCGGCTGCGGCGAGCGTCGGCTTGAGGCCGGCAGCGCCGGTAATGGCACCGATCACCCACTCGGCCGGTCGCTCGGCCGCTTCGACCAAACCGCTTTCGCCGGCGGCCACCTCGATCCCGGTTCCAGCGAGCGCGGCCTTGAGTTCGCCGTAAGCCGCGGGATCGCCGACGGCGGCAAAGCGCGCGCCCAACTCGCGCGCCAGTGCCGCGAGCGCAGCCGCGCTCTTGTTGGCGCATACCGCCTCGACGCGAAAGCGTTTGCGCTCGCGCTTAAGCAGGTCGACGGTGCTCGCGCCGATCGAGCCGGTAGCGCCAAGCAGCGTCACAGTGCGTTCCACCGTGGACGAACCGTTCCATGCAGCAGGCAAGGGGTCGGCCTTCATCGACTCACCACACCAACAAACCACGGCCCGGGGCATCGAAGCCGCCGCGCACCAATCCGATGAGCACAGCCGCGACACTGGCCGTCACGAAACCGTCGAGCCGGTCCATCAGCCCGCCATGGCCTGGGATGAGGCGGCTCGAATCCTTGGCACCGAACCTGCGCTTGAGGACCGACTCGAATAGATCGCCGCCCTGGGCGCAGACCGACAGGACGACGGCTAGCATGGCGATGGCGAACAAGTTCGTCAGAGCCACGGCCTTAGCCACAGCCACCGCCACAATGACGGCCGCTCCCATGCCTCCGAGCGCCCCGGCCCAGGTTTTGTTCGGGCTCACCTGCGGCATAAGCTTAGGGCCGCCGACCGCGCGGCCCACGAAATAGGCGCCAACGTCGGTCGTCCACACGATCACGAACAAAAAAACCAGGGCGAGAAAGCCGTCTTCGTTGTCGGAGCGCAGCACAATCGGCGCTAGCGCCAGCGCACCGGCATAGGGAACGCCGCCGGCGACCCATATGCGTCGTTCGCCGAGCGCCAGCGACGCGGCGCCCATCGCTCCCATGGCCAGCACGATGACCGCCGCCAAGAGATGTCCGGTGACCGCAAGCGCGACCGCCAAGGCGAGCGCCGCGCCGCCGGCCCCGAACACGGACCGCTGGTCGGCTCGTGCCACCATCGAGGTCCACTCCCACAACACTCCCATCGCCGCGACGCCCCAAAACAGGGCAAACGGCCAGTCGCCGACATAGGCGGCACCGACCGCCAACGGCGCAAGCACCAACGCCGAGCCTATGCGCAACGCAAGTTCGCTGCCGCGAGGCCAAGAGGCGCGCAATGGATGGTCCGCGCCTGCCACGGATCAGGATCCGGTGCGCGCGGCGAGGCCGCCGAATCGACGTTCGCGCCGACGATACTCGGCGATCGCGCTTTCGAGTGCCGTCCGGTCGAAATCCGGCCAATACGTCGGCACGAACACGAGTTCGCTGTAGGCCGCTTGCCACAGCAGGAAATTGGAAAGCCGTTGCTCACCGCTGGTGCGGATGATGAGATCGGGATCGGGTAAATCGGGCACGTCGAGATAGCTCGCAAGGCTGTCAGCCGTCACAGCGCTGACCGCCAGCTTCCCGGCCGCGACGGCGGCCGCCATGCGGCGAGCGGCGCGCGCGATTTCCTGGCGGGCTCCGTAATTGAAGGCGACGACGAGGACGAGCCTGTTGTTGTCCTTGGTCAACTCCTCGGCCTCGTCCAGTAGCCGTCGGATGTCGGGGTCGAGACCCTCGCGCTCGCCGATGACGCGCACCCGCACGCCACGGCGGTGGAGATCGGCGAGATCATGACGAACGAAGCGGCGCAACAGCCCCATCAGTTCGCGGATTTCGGCGGGCGGGCGCGACCAGTTCTCGGCGCTGAACGAAAAGATCGTGAGAAAATCGATGCCGAGATCGCCGGCGGCGCGCACGGTACGGCGCAGCGCCTCGACGCCGCGGCGATGACCTTCCCCGCGCGGCAGTCCGCGCGCCGCTGCCCAACGCCCGTTGCCGTCCATGATGATGGCAACGTGGCGCGGCACGGCGAAATCGCCGATCTCGGCAGTGGGCAACGGCTCGGTCTTCGCCATCGCGCTCCAATAACCTCACACCGTGAGGATTTCCCTTTCCTTGGTCGCCAACATCTTGTCGACCTCGGCGATCGCTTCATCCGTCGCCTTCTGCACTTGCTCGGACGACCGCTTGCCGTCGTCTTCGCTGATCTTGTGATCCTTTTCGAGCCTCTTGAGCACGTCAAGGCCGTCACGCCGCACGTGCCGCACGGCGACCCTCGCCGCCTCGGCGTATTTGTGCGCGACCTTGACCAAGTCCCTACGCCGCTCCTCGTTGAGTTCAGGGATGCGCAGCCGCAACACTTGACCTTCGGTTGAAGGAGTAAGCCCAAGATTGGAGGCGGCAATAGCTTTTTCGACGGCGTGGACCATCGATTTGTCCCACACCTGTACGGAAATGAGCCGGGGCTCGGGCACGCTCACTGTGGCGACTTGATTGAGCGGCATGTGCGTGCCGTAAGCTTCGACCTGCACCGGCTCGAGCAGGCTTGCCGAGGCGCGGCCGGTGCGCAGCCCGCCCAACTCCTGCTTCAACAGCTGGATTGCACCTTGCATGCGGCGCCTGAGCTCGCTGATGTCATGCGTCGGGTTTGCCATGGCGATCCCTCGAATAAGTTAGTCGATCCTCCATAGAGCGTTTGCGCGACGCGATGGGCGACAGCGCCTCACGTGCCGACGACGGTGGCGCGCCCTTTTCCGCGCAACACCGCCGCGATCGCTCCCTTTTCGCGGATCGAGAATACGATGATAGGCATACGGTTTTCCCGGGCAAGCGCGAAGGCGGTCGTATCCATCACTTTGAGGTTGCGCTCGATCGCCTCCTGGTGGCTCAAGCGGTCATAGCGCGCGGCGTTCTTATCCTTCTTCGGATCGGCGCTGTAGACTCCGTCGACATTGGTGGCTTTGAGCACCTGCTCGAGATGGCGTAGCGCACGCCCGCGCTCATAAGCCTCGCAGACCTCGGGCATGGTGAGCGCCGACATGGTGCGAGCCGCCAGTCCCGCCTTTTCGATCGCGCTTTCCAGCGCCAGCGCATTCATGACGGTCGCGAGCATGCCCATCATGTCGCCGGTCGCACGCGCAACGCCTTTCTCCGACACGTTCACGCCGCGAAAGATATTGCCGCCCCCGACCACAACGGCAATCGCCACGCCCAGCCGCTGGGAGGCCATCAGATCGGCCGCGATCCGTTCCAACGTCGGCTGATGGATGCCGAAGCTGTCGGGGCCCATGAGAGCCTCGCCGGAAACCTTCACCACGACGCGCCGGTAGACGGATTTTGCCATGGCACTCCTGCGCTTTGCCGCCGGCGCGAGCGGCTCCACACGGCTATCGCACGGGTCGAACGCTCAATACCGCTTGGACGACTCAGTTCGGTTTGATCAAGGCCGCGACATCGCCCCCGAAATCATCATTCGGCCGGTCGATGCCTTCGCCGAGCACGTAGCGCACAAACCCCGTCACCTTGATCGGCGCGCCGACCTTGCCCTCCGCGTCCTTGATCGCCTGGGAAACGCTCTTGTCCGGATCGTGGATGAAGGCTTGATCGACCAGGCACACCTCCTTGTAGAAGGTCTTGAGCCCTGATTCGACGATCTTGTCGATCACATTCGCAGGTTTTCCCTGCGCCTTGTACTTGTCGGCAAGTACCTCCTTCTCCCGCCGGACGACATCCGGGTCGAGGCCGGAGGGATCGACCGCCTGCGGATTGGAGGCCGCGACATGCATCGCAAGCATTCGACCGAAACGCTTGAGCTCGTCGCCCGTGCCGGTCGATTCCAGCGCCACAATGACTCCGATCTTGCCGAGGCCTTCGTCGACGGAATTGTGCACGTAGCTGCCGATGACGCCGTTTGCGACCGACAAGGAGGACGCCCGTCGCAGCGACATGTTCTCACCGATCTTGGCGATGGTGTCAGCAATGGCCTCGGCGACGGTGATTTCGCCCACTTTCGCCGCCTTGATCTTCTCGACGTCGCCACCGAGGGTCAGCGCGACGTTCGCGATCATCTTCACGAGCCCCTGGAACAACTCGTTGCGGGCGACGAAATCGGTCTCGGAATTGACCTCGACCAGGACGCCCTGTGAACCTTCGACGGCGAGTCCGATGAGGCCCTCGGCGGCAATGCGGCCGGCCTTCTTGGCGGCCTTGGCGAGCCCGCGCTTGCGCAGCAAATCGACGGCCTGCTCCATCTCGCCGCCGGTTTCGGTCAGCGCCCCCTTGCAGTCCATCATGCCTGCGCCGGTGCGTTCGCGCAGCTCCTTCACCATTTGCGCCGTGATGTTGGTCATGGCTGTGATTCCTCTGTTCCTCCCGGCGGGGCTTGTCACGCGGCACTTCGCTCGCACGCGGCCGGGGTCCGGCGTTCCACGTCTCTCGTTCGGGTGGCCGAGCGCATGGATGCCCAAAACCCAGCGGGCATGACGCTGCTACTCTGAGGTCAACTCTTTTGCCTGCGTGATCCAGCCCTCCACGCGGCCGGGAAGTCCGGCCTCCTCACCGATCGTGTGGGCGGCGTCGGGCCCGAGTCCCGCGATCTGCCAATAGTGGAAGATCCCGAGATCGTTAAGCTTCTTTTCGATCGCCGGCGAGACATGGTGGAGCTTCTTGAGATCGTCGGCGACGCCACGCGGGCCTGAAAGCACTTCGTAGCTCGGTGCTTCGGGGGACGGCGGCAGCTCTTCCGCAATCGGTTCGGCCGCCGCCCCGGTATCGATCCCGAGTTCGCCTTGGGCTCGCGAAATGCCATCGATGGCGGCCTTCGCTATGAGATCGCAATAGAGCGTAATGGCACGGCTGGCGTCGTCATTGCCGGGCACCACATAAGTGATGCCGTCGGGATCGCAATTGGTATCGACGACAGCGGCAACCGGCAGACCGAGGCGCCGAGCCTCCTTGATAGCGATATCCTCCTTGTTGGTATCGATCACGAACAGGAGGTCGGGCAGGCCGCCCATATCCTTGATGCCGCCGAGCGAGCGGTCGAGCTTGTCGCGCTCGCGCTGGAGCGTGAGCCGCTCTTTCTTGGTGTAGCCTTGGGAGGCGCCCGAGGAGAGCATCTCATCGAGCTTGCGCAGCCGCGAGATCGATTGCGAGATGGTCTTCCAATTGGTGAGCGTGCCGCCGAGCCAGCGCGAATTGACGTAGTACTGCGCCGACCTCTTGGCCGCCTCGGCGATGGCATCCTGCGCCTGGCGCTTGGTGCCAACGAACAGGATGCGCCCGCCATTGGCGACCGTGTCGCTCACCGCCTGTAGCGCGCGGTGCAACATCGGCACGGATTGGGCGAGGTCGATGATGTGGATATTGTTGCGGGCGCCGAAGATGTATTCCGACATCTTCGGGTTCCAGCGGTGGGCCTGATGGCCGAAGTGGACGCCAGCCTCCAACAGCTGGCGCATGGAGAAGTCCGGAAGCGACATCGTTTATTCTCCGGTTGAGCCGCCGCGGACCTGTGAGCTCCTCCTTCCTTGCGGTCGGAACGAGCCACCGGACGGCCGTGAAGCCAAGGTCCGCGTGTGAGATGACGGTGCTTATATAGGCATGAATCGGCTGATGCAAGGATCGACCGCCGACGAAGCCGCCTGGCTTTGCCCCTAGTTCTGCATGTCGATCCGGCGAAATTTCTGCACACGCTGCCCGGTATTGACCTCCGACGTGAAGATGTTTCCTTGGCGGTCGACGGCGATGTTATGCAGCGCCGTGAACTGGCCGATCTGCCGCCCCGGCCGGCCGAAGCGGCCGAGCGTCTCCTTCGAGGCACGGTCGACGATGCGCACCTCGCCGTTCATGCCATCGATCATGTAGATGAATTTTTGATCCCGGTCGGGTGAGAAAACGAGGTCGTAGACTGAGCCCGTGCCGCGCGTTGCCTTCTCGTAGACGTGCTCGGCGACGAAAGTGCCATCCTTGCGGAACATCTGCAGGCGGTTGTTGGTGCGATCGCAGACGTAGACGAGGCCGTCCTTGTCGATGCGGATACAATGCACCGGGTTGCCGAACTGCTGCGAGGGCGCCTTTGCGGGATCGTAGGGCGGCGTTCTTTCGTCGCTTGGCGGTTTGCCGTAGGCGCCCCAGTGGCGAAGCAGATTGCCGGACTGATCGAATACCAGCACCGGTGGCGCAGCGACGCAGCACTTGGCCTCAGGTGGATTTTGTTCGGCCGCACGCTCGCGTGGCGTGAGCGAGGCCGGCCGGTGCACGACCCAGATGCGGTCATATCTGTCGGTCGCAATGCCGGAGACTTGTCCCAGAATCCATGTTGCCGGCGAGCCATGCGAAATCGTTGTCGTCGATGAAAATTCCATGTTCGCTCTGCGGCCACTGGAAGCCTTCCCCAGGGCCGCCCCAGTGGCGAAGCAGATTGCCGGACTGATCGAATACCAGCACCGGCGGCGCAGCGACGCAGCACTTGGCCTCCGGTGGATTTTGTTCGGCCGCACGCTCGCGTGGCGTGAGCGAGGCCGGCCGGTGCACGACCCAGATGCGGTCATATCTGTCGGTCGCAATGCCGGAGACTTGTCCCAGAATCCATTTGTTCGGCAACGGCTTCGGCCAAAACGCATCGACTTCAAACGGTGGCACCGCGGCAGCGCTCTCGGCATGTGCGGAGCTGGCGACGAGCGGCAGCGTGGCGACGAGCCA
>VAZL01000213.1:22668-23434 GCA_005883445.1 Alphaproteobacteria bacterium
CGCCTTGATGGCGCCGGCGATCTGGGGCGAGACCTTGAAGCGGCCGGGAAGCTTCACCTCGACCTCGGTGCCTTCGCCTAGCATCAGCACCAGCGCAACCTCGCCGTTGTCCAGCGCCGCGCGGCCTGACGCCGGACCTTCGAGGCGCTTGGCGACGCTCTCGATTGGCCGCTCGTCGCGCAGGAAGACGCGCAGCCCCTTGGCGAGCTTGGCCGCTGCCTGATCGAGCGGCTCGACCATCTGGATGCGCGCGCGCACGTCGTCGCCTTGCAGCTCCGCCGAGAGCGTCAGCAGCACCGCGGCGCCAGGCTCGAGCAGGTCACGGAATTGCGCCAGCCCCTCGGAGAAGACGACCGCTTCGTAATGCCCGGTGGGGTCGGAGAGCTCGATGATGCCCATCTTGCTGCCGGTGCGCGTGCGCCGTTCGGTGCGCGCCACCACGGTGCCGGCGACGCGGCCGGCGCTGGCGCCCGCGCGCACAGCGCGCGCAAACTCCGCCCACGACTGCACCCGCATGCGCTTGAGGGCAGCGGCATAATCGTCGAGCGGGTGGCCGGAGAGGAAGAAACCGATGGCGTCGAATTCCTTCTGCAGCCGCTCGGCCGGAAGCCAGGGCTCGATCTGGCCGACTGCAAGCGGGGCGTGCGCCGCGCCGCCGCCGAACAGTTCCGACTGCCCAACCACCACGTCATCATAGGCACGTTGCGCGCTCGCGAGCATGGCATCCACGGCCGCAAACACCCGCGCACGATTGCCTTCGAGCGCA
>VAZL01000213.1:23472-24628 GCA_005883445.1 Alphaproteobacteria bacterium
CGTGCCTGGACGATGGCTTCGACTGCCTGACGGCCGACCCCTTTGAGCGCGGCCAGTGCGTAGTGGATGGTCGAGCCCTCGACCTCGAAATCGACGCCGGAACGATTGACCGACGGCGACTCGACCTTCACGCCCAGCCGCTCGGCCTCGACACGAAACTCCGAAAGCTTGTCGGTATTGCCCATGTCGAGGGTCATGGAAGCCGCGAGGAATTCCACCGGATAGTTCGCCTTCATGAATGCGGTTTGATAGGCGACCAGTGCGTAAGCGGCGGCGTGGCTCTTGTTGAAGCCGTAATCGGCGAAGCGTGCGAGCAATTCGAAGATCGCTTCGGCCTGCCCGCGCTCGATGTCGCGCTCGACGCAGCCGGACACGAATCGACTGCGCTGCTGCTGCATCTCGCTCCGGATCTTCTTTCCCATCGCCCGACGCAGCAGGTCGGCTTCGCCGAGCGAGTAGCCGGCGAGAATTTGAGCCGCTTGCATCACCTGCTCCTGGTAGACGATGACGCCGAAGGTCTCGCGCAGGATCGGCTCGAGCTTGGGATGGATGTAGTCCGGCTCCTCCATGCGGTGCTTGCGCGCACAATAGGTCGGGATGTTGGCCATCGGGCCGGGACGATAGAGCGCAACCAGCGCGATGACGTCCTCGAAGCGGTCCGGCCGCATGTCGAGCAACGCGCGCCGCATGCCCTGACTTTCCAGCTGGAAGATGCCCACCGCTTCGGCCCGCGCCAGCGTGGCGTAGGTCTTTTCGTCGTCGAGCGGGATCGCCGCAAGGTCGACCTCGACCCCGCGTTTGCGCAACAGCGCTGCCGCCTTTTCCAGCCTGCTCCACCCATTTCATGTTGAACTGGGTCACCGGCATGTTGGACTTGGGATCGCGATAGAGCGGCACCATCTCGGTCAGCGGCCGCTCGCCGATGACGATGCCGGCGGCGTGGGTCGAGGCGTGGCGGTGAAGCCCTTCAAGCTTTTGCGCGATGTTGAAGGCGCGCGCGACCACCGGGTCACTGTCGCGCGCCGCCTGCAGGCGCGGCTCGTCGTCGATCGCCCGGGCGAGCGTGACGGGATTGAGCGGGTTCTGCGGCACGAGCTTGCAAAATTTGTCGACCTGACCGTAAGGCATCTGCAGCACGCGGCCGACGTCGCGCAAT
>VAZL01000952.1:0-2577 GCA_005883445.1 Alphaproteobacteria bacterium
AAGCGACCAGAGCAGTTGGCTAACGCGCGCCGAAGTCGCAGTTGGGTCAAAATCTGCCTCGAACCGCGCGTCGGCGGCGACTCTGGTTCCTCTATGGCGGCATTCGCGAAAAGTTGGCGGCGGGAATGACCTAAACGATGTACGCTTCCGGGGGTAAAGCGGACATACACGATTATTTGGCCTCACGCGCTTTGTCCGCTTATGACTGCCACCCAAAGCGGACATTTGCGCGCACCTCATGTTGCAGTAGCGAACGCCCCTTCCAGAGGGCCGCTTTAAGGCGATACAATGCCGCCTCCTGAGCCAAGGGACGCAGCTTCCTGAGCCAAGGGACGCATATGCGGCGCCGGGAATTCCTTACGATCCTGAGCGGTGCGGCAATGGCGTCGCCGATCTGGCCGGATGACGCGCTTGCTCAGCAGCCGCGCAACCCGCGAACGATAGGCTTCCTCGGCACGACCACGCCGACAATCTGGAGCGCGAACGTCACCGCGTTTCAACATCGGTTGCGCGAACTCGACTGGATCGATGGACGTAATGTCTCCATCGAATATCGCTGGGCGCAAGGGAATGATGATCGCTATGCTGAATTTGCGAGCGAGTTTGCTCAGCGGAAGGTCGATATTATCGTCACGGCAGGCACCACGGCGGTGATCGCCCTTAAGAAGGCAACTTCGGCGATCCCGATCGTCTTTGCCGCAGCAGGAGACCCGGTGCGGACTGGGCTGGTCAGTAGCCTATCGCGACCGGGCGGCAATGTGACCGGGCTGTCCAACCAGCAGACCGATCTTGGCGGGCGCAGACTCGCATTGTTGCGTGAAATTCTACCCAGCATGAAACGGGTGGCCGTGTTGGGTAATTTCGGAAGCCCGCTCATTGCGTTGGAAATGGAAGGGGTGAAGGAGGACGGGGCCAAGCTTGGGTTAGAGACGTTCAAACTCGAAGTCACAAAAGCCGAGGAGATCGTGCCCGGCCTCCAAGGGCTCAACGGCGTTGCCGATGCGCTCTATATTTGTAGCGATCCGTTCCTCACCACGTATCGGGTTCGCATCAATACCTTGGCGATCGCCCAGAAACTGCCGACCATAAACGCGTTTCGGGAATATGTCGTAGCCGGAGGTCTGTTGTCCTACGGCCCCAACTTCCCAGACTTGTTCAGACGATCCGCAGATTACGTCGACAAGATTTTGCGCGGTGCGAAGCCGGCCGATATCCCAGTCGAGCAGCCAGTCAAGTTCGACCTTGTCATCAACAACACGACGGCGAAAGCGATCGGTCTGATCATTCCCGAACAGTTTCTGCTGCGCGCCGACGAGGTGATCGAATAGGCTTATCGAGCTGCGTTGCGTGTGGGCTTCGCCGAACGGGCGTTATCGGAATATCCAGTCGCTGTTTCGCGATCATTCCGGCTTGATGTTAGCCGCCCGGATTACCTTGCCCCACTTCTCGGTATCCTAGGGTTAGCCAGCGCAGCGTTTATCTCTTTGTTGAGCTTGTCGACGATCTCGGAGGGCATGTTCTTCGGTGCGCCAATACCAAACCATGTCGTTGCCTCGTAGCCCGTCACGACGCTGTTCACTGTCGGCAAATCCGGCAACACATCCGAGCGCGTAGCCGTGGTTACCGCTACAGCGCGGAGTTTTCCTGCTTTGATGTGCTCGGTCACCACTCCGGGCACAATGAACATTGCCTGCACCTGTCCGCTAAGGAGATCGGTAAGGGCTTGCACCGCGCCGCGATAGGGAACGTGAACAATGTCGATGCCTGTCATCATCTTGAACAGTTCGCCGGCCACGTGAGGTGTGCTGCCATTTCCGACCGACGCGTAGTTGAGTTTGCCAGGATTGGCCTTCGCATGGGCTGTGAATTGCAGAAGGGTCGTCGCTGGAAGAAGTGGGTTCAGCACTAAGACGAGCGGCAGACGAATGATGGCCGCAACAGGCACGATGTCGCGAATGAAATTGTAATTGAGCTTGTCGTAAAGCGTCGTATTGATTGCGTTAGCCCCTGTGACCATGAGGAGCGTATAGCCATCGGCCGGCGCACGCACGACCGCTTCGGTAGCGATATGGGTGCCAACACCCGGCCTGTTCTCGATGACGAAAGGCTGGCCGAGCCGCTCTGACAGCCATTGGGCGATCAAACGTGCGCCAATGTCGGTCGTGCCGCCTGCCGAAAAGCCAACGATGATGCGCACCGGCCGCGTCGGATAGGCGGCCAAGTGCAGAAACTTACGGCGGGGAAGGTCCATGAGATCCTCCTGGCGGTGGCAATGCACTCTGCAAAGAGGTATTTCGTGGGAAACCGTTATTTCTTCTTCTTAGCCTTTTTTTTCTTCCCCTTTTTCCTCGTGTGAGCTGCTCCTCCCCCGCTTAGAGATGAGATGTAGTTAGGCAGTTTATCCGGCGTTGCCGTGCCGGTCATGATCTCGTCCGCGTAATAGGCAGCCGTTTCGAACAGTTCGTCAAAGTCTGATCCGAACCAAGCGTTTCCACCGTGCTTGTTCACGTGTTCTTTGATCTCGAACATTGTATCGATGTATGGACTTCCATGAGTGGTGTCGTGCGCTTCGTCGTT
>VAZL01000952.1:2603-3554 GCA_005883445.1 Alphaproteobacteria bacterium
GGGTTCTGGGCTTTGAAAGCGCTGATCATTGTGGGGATGTCGTCCAGTGGTGTGATGGTTTGCAACTGGACCGCGTGCCCGAGGGAATGCAAATGGTTGTAGGCATGGGTCATGGCGGTTTGGAATGGTTCTTTCCCGTTTTCGTTGTTGCCTAAGACCACAAACGGCGCTTGGAAACCGTGGTCCAGCATCCACTTCACCCGCGCTTTCACAACCGCTTCGTCAGCTTGTCGGTTGTTGCCGCCAGTAAAATTGGTCCCGTCCACTCCTGGGAGCAAATGGCTGAGCCCCGGATCTCCCACCGACGCATAGACAAAAGGCTTCGTGAGTTCTGCCTTGCAAATCAGCGCCGCTCCGGTGCCTGCCGTAACAACGACCTTGATGTCGGAGTCGGCCTCAAAATCGCGTGCCCCTTGTCTGATTTCCTGGTCATCTCCATGCGCGCCGCCTGGCGGCCCTTTCTTGATTGAGTTGTTAGAGTGCCCAAGCTTTTTCACCCACACGTCGGTGAATGCATCAATATAATCTTGCCAGTCCCCCGGTGTGGTTGTGATCAACAAGCCGACTTTATCAACCATAGTCGTTTCCCCCTCGTGGCCGAAAACAACAAGATCGAGCGCTCCGGGCCAAATTCTCTATGGAGGTCTACCGGGCGTCAACCGAGGTCAACCGTCTTTGAGCCAAAACCACCGTCCGAAATGGTGTAGCCGTCCGGGCGCGCGGGACCGCAACCACGGCCGCGACGGACCGCTATCTCCAAATGGGAACGTGACCCGATAAGCCGCGATTGCTGCAGGTGCAAATGTCGCCTTGTGGCACAAAGCGACGTTTCGCTGTGACGCACCAATTCGGTCGGTATTGGAGGCATAGCGGACATCCGGCGAACCCTTAGCTGCGCTGGTCTGACGCGACTGACCCAAAGCGGACATCAGCGGGGCGCCTTTGCTGCAA
>VAZL01000233.1 GCA_005883445.1 Alphaproteobacteria bacterium
CGGTGGGGCTGGGTTGGGGGATGTTGCCATCGCCGTTGAAACCCAGCCCCAAATTGATAGGCGACTGCGGCATGACGCGGCGAGAATGAGGGCCGCGCGATTATTTCATCGCCGCGTCATACATCTTGGCGACGTACTCCCAATTGACCAGATGGTCGACGAAGGCCTTGAGGTAGTCCGGCCGCCGGTTGCGGTAATCGATGTAGTAGGAGTGCTCCCACACGTCGCAGCCGAGGATCGGCTTACCGCCGTGCACCAGCGGGTTCTCGCCGTTGGCAGTCTTGGTGACGGTGATCTTGCCATCCTTGACCGCCAGCCAGGCCCAACCCGACCCGAACTGCGTAACGCCTGCTTGGATAAAGTCTTCCTTCATCTTCGCGACGGAGCCGAGGTCGGCGACGATCTTTTTCTCGAGATTGCCGGGAAGCTTGTCGCCGCCGCCGTTGGGTTTCATCCACTGCCAAAAATGCAGGTGGTTATAGTGCTGGCCGGCATTGTTGAAGAGGCCGGCGTTCTTTCCAAACGAACCTTTCACGACGTCTTCGAGCGATTTTCCTTCCCACTCGGTTCCCTTGATGAGGTTGTTGGCGTTGTTGACATAGGCCAGGTGGTGCTTGTCGTGGTGGTATTCGAGCGTCTCGCGCGACATGTAGGGGGCGAGCGCGTCATACTTGTAGGGAAGGTCGGGCAGCGTAAAAGACATCGGCTTGCTCCTCAAATGATCAAACGGTCGGGCGAGGCGGGCGGAGGTCTATGCGTAACGGATGCATGCCAGCCTCGGTTCCGGGTTAACTCATTAGGCCGGAGCGGGCGCCCGAGCAACGGATCGAATCTGCGTTTTGAGCGTGGCGACACCGGCACGCCATCCCCCCGGCAACGGCCGGACGGGCTTGCCGGGCAGTGTTTTGCCTGCAAGCTTGAATGCGTTTGCATGGCGCGCGATGACGAGCGTCATCCAGCGCGCTCGTCGCGAGTGTGAGCGCGTCGTGGCCGGCATTAATCAAGATCGGATTTGGCCGCGGCAGCGCCACATTAGTTATTGCGATCGGAGCGGAACGGGGCCAAAATTCTTTAGTAACCATAGCATCATGGCCGCTGCCGAGGATGGCGGAGCGGGGCGTCAGCATGTCTATAATGTTGTCCTTGTTGGGGATCGTGATTGCCGCGGTGGGCATTGCCGCCATCGGATTCGGCATTCCAATCAATGAGTTCACCCTCGGCACCACGCTCATCGTCGCGGGCGTCAGTGCGTTGACCGGAGGTTTGATCCTCATCGGCCTTGCGGCGGTGGTGGCGGAACTCGGCCGCCTGGGCGAGGCGGTGCGCACGCGAATTGCCGTTCGACCTGAGGCCCGTCCGGCCGAGGCGCCGGAGGTAGAGCCCACCGCTTCGACCATGGTCGTTCCCCCTGCACCCATGGTCGCGGTCGCCGCTCGCCCGCCTCAAACAGCCTCCCCACGAGCAAGGGCGGACGCGCAGGCGAGCGAGGCTCGTCCGCGCGAGCCTCGTCCGGCGGCGGAACTTCCGGAGGGCGACGTCGCGGCGCCCGCGGTCGAGCGGTTGCGCGCAAGCATCCCGCGAGCGGAGCGGCCCACCGCCGAGCCTTCGATCTTAGCGCACGAGGAGGAGGTTCCACTGTCCCCCAACGGCGCGGCGCATGTTCAGACGCGGCCCCCTCATGTCGAGGCCGCGGCGTCCGAGCCCAAGGTGTCGCCGGAAGATCGTGGCGCGGTCGAGGCCTTGAAGGCGTCGCGCCTGGATTTTCTGTTCCGATCGAGGCCGACGCGCCCCGCATCCCAACGCGAAAATTTTGACGCCGTATGGTCGGCAGACGCCCGTCCCGCCAAGCGGGCCGAATCCGAACCTTCGCCGGCATCCGAAATGGGTCAGGTGCAGGCCGATCAAGCTGCGCCGGTGCAAGATCGCCGGCCGGAGCCCGCGGCGCTCGCAGAGCCACAGGGCGCAGCCGCGATCCTGAAATCCGGCGTCGTCGACGGCATGGCCTATACGCTTTATACCGACGGATCGATCGAAGCCAAGCTACCGGACGGAACGGTCAGGTTCGGCTCGATCGCCGAGTTGCGCGCGCATATCGAACGCAACTCGTAGCGAGCGACGGATCCGAGACGGCCGCGCTTCGCGCCCCATCGCCGTGATTGTGGCGAACCCTCGCACCGCGGCAGCGAGCGGGCACGTCTGCTGCGGGAAGTCGCTTGTGCGCCGCCGCCTGCTTGCATGTTGGAAGATCGAGAGTGTGAAAACTGCCGCTCGCGAGGATTTGTTCTGTATCGCAGAGAAGACGACAACAATGCGAAGGATGATCTTTGCACAATAATGGAAACACTTCTTGCGTTCCTGAGAGTGCAAGAATAGAAACACGAGAAGTTACGTTTTCGATGTCATTTGATGCATTGGGCGCGCGGCCGACGCGTACCAAAGGCGCTCAAGACGTAGAAGTGCGGCCTCCCTTCAAGCTCAAGACGCGGTAGGACTGACAGTCAATGGGCGACAATACGTCAGGTGGAACATTCATCGAGCTGACAGCGTCAATCGTCTCGGCCTATGTCAGCAACAATTCAGTTCCGACGGCGGATCTACCCGCGCTGATCGGTCAAGTGCACGCTGCTTTGACGCGGGTCTCGAGCGGGCACGGCGACGCGCCGAGCGAGCCGCCGAAACCGGCGGTATCCCTCAAGAAGTCGATCACGCCGGACTATATCGTCTGCCTCGAGGACGGAAAGAAGTTCAAGTCACTCAAGCGCCATTTGCGCACGCAATACAACATGACGCCGGAGCAGTACCGCGAGAAATGGGGATTGGCGCCGGACTATCCGATGGTGGCGCCGAACTATGCAGCGGCTCGCTCGCACCTCGCCAAACAAATGGGGCTCGGTCAGCAGCGGCGGCGGCGCAGATAGCGGCAGCGTGATACCTGAGCGTGCGCTCGCGGGAGTTCCACAAATTGGAAGGCCCCGGGGAGGTTGTCGCCGGGGCCTAGCAGCCTCTTTCGTTCCTTGGGGGGTTCGATTGAGGCCACCGGAAGATGACAGGCAAATGCCGAGCCAGGTTCCATGGCCACATTGGGGTAAACGGGGGAGGTGGCTGCTACGCCGCTGCTGCCAGCGCCGCCTGCGCGTCCGCTCGAATGCGCTCGACCATGGAGCGAAACCCGTTCGATCGCTGCGGGGTCAGGTGCTCGCGCAGGCCCAGGCGCTCGAACAACGCGATTGCGTCGGTCGATAGAATGGCGCGCGCCTGCTGGCCGGAAAACATTGCAAACAAGATCGCAATGAGTCCGCGCACGATATGGGCGTCGCTGTCGCCGGAGAAAGTGAGCACGGGCCCGCCTTGGCCGTTCGGATGCACGGTGGTCGCGAGCCAGACCTGGCTGGCGCAGCCCTGCACCTTGTTCGCTTCGGTACGGTCGCGCTCGGCCAGGGGGCTCAGCGCGCGGCCGAGCTCGATCACATAGCGGTAGCGGTCGTCCCAATCCTCCAACAGCGAAAAGTTGTCGACGATCTCGTCGAGCGTCGTCACGGTGTCGGGTGAGGCCGCGGTCATGGTTCGCGACATATCGTATATATGGGCGTGAGGGTATAGTCGGGCGACGGCTGCCGTCGAAAAAGATTTGACCCGACGGCGGCCCGATCTTCGAGCGGCGCCCGACGGTACGGGCCAAAATCGGCTGCCGTGCAGCCCCCGAATTCCCAAAGCTGCCTCAGCCCGCTGAACGTTGCCTCATGTCCTTGCGTCACTGCGGAGAACGCCAGGCCGGCGCTAAATCAGCCGGGGAAAGCGTGTGCTGCGGAGGCCGGGCGGTGGGCAGCGGGACCGCTTTCCCGGCCCCGGCGTTCACCGGCGTGCCGATGTCGTGGGAGCCAACGTGTTCGTTGAAGTACTCGTAGAGCATCTTGGCGCCGGCCTGCGCCCGATGTCCGATCGCGACCGCCGCTTGCGACCCCACTGTGCAGGCATCGGGCTGCCGTTCGCAAAATGACCCCATATCGGTGACAGTGGCCTTCGCCGCCAGCATGGCGTCGACGGCGCTCACGTTGAGTTTCGGCGTGGGCTGAGAGCCGCCGCTCGGCAGCAACGCCAGAATGACGGTAAGCCAGAACGCCATCCGTAAAAGGAATCGCATGACCTGCCTTTAACGTGCTCGGCTATGGTTTGCCGCATTCGGGCGCACCCTACCAGCAAAGCTTGAAATACTGGTTCTGAGCCGCTCGCGCTTTTTGTCCATATTCGAGGTGAATCAGCGGTATTTTTTCGCAAATTTCGAACAATCGGCATTTGATTAAAATTTGCAGCAGTCGCTGCCGCGGCGCCAAATCGCGGGCCAAAACGGCCGTCCGCGTGACAGCCGATGCCCGCGCGCACGAACGCGCGACACGTTTCGGCAACCGACCGTTCACCATGCCGGATGAATGCGCCGGCAAAATCGCGGCGAAACGAGGCGAAACGAGATGTGAACTGGCTCGTCTGTCGCGGCGCCGTTGCGGCTTTAGCGTTCGCTTAAGCGGCGTCTGACACGATGCCACAAAGGCAATAAGGGGAGCGCGTCCAACTCATCGGGCGTGCACGGGAACGTGGGTCCGATCCGAGATCGCTTCGGCATGCCGGCGCATCCGTTGGCGCGAGCGAACGCGCTAACGTCGCGCGTGGCCGCGTCGGCGAGGCGGGTCGTGACGTGCCCGGCGGTGGCGATGAACCGGCCAACATTCCGATGAAAGAGAGTGCGTAAGCCATGGCGCGCGCAGATCGAGGGAAACGCGGGCCGGCCGACGAGGGTCGCGCGACATACCTATTTCGCGCGCTGGGTTGGAGTCCGCGAGATGCCGTCGGCGTCGTGCTCGGCGGCTTCGTTACGCTGGCAATTTTGATCAACGTGCTGTTCCTGCAGTCGGGCTCGCACCCGGCGCCCATGTTCAAAGGCGCGCGCGGGCCGGTGAAAGCAGCCGCGGTGACGGAGAGCACGTCGGTCCCGCGTCCCCGGCCGCTCGAGCCGGCGGCTCCGGCGGCGCCGAGCAAGGTCGCCGCGCCGGCCGCGCCCCGCACGCCCGGCGAGATCATCAACGATATCCAGCGCGAACTGGCGCGCCGCGGCTACTACGATGGCGCCACCGATGGTCTTTATGGCCCGAAGACTGACGCTGCCATCCGGGACTTCGAGCAGGCCGCCGGGCTCAAGCCGAGCACCGAGCCGAACGAGGCGCTGCTGCAGGCCATCGTGCGATCGCC
>VAZL01000953.1 GCA_005883445.1 Alphaproteobacteria bacterium
GAAATCATGGAGTCCAGCATGTTCGGCCCGTTGGGCTCGGACAAATATGGCGAGTATTGCCGAGATATCCATCAGAGCGGCCAATACCTGCTCGAAGTGATCAACGATATCCTCGACATGTCGAAGATCGAGGCGGGACGCATCCGGCTCGACGCCGAGCAGATCGAGCTCGAGCCCTTCCTCAACGACGCGATGCGGGTGGTGTCCGGACGTGCCAACGACAAACGGCTCAAGCTCACTGCCCGGCTCGGCCGCGGCATCCGTTTGACCGCCGACCACCGCCTGCTCAAGCAGATCGTGTTGAACCTACTGTCCAATGCGGTGAAGTTCACGCCAGAGGGCGGCCGCGTCACGATTCGCGCGCGGGCGACCAGCGGCTGGGTCAGCATCTCCATCGCGGATACCGGCATCGGCATTCCGGAGGAGGCGGGCTTGCGATCGCGAAGTCGCTCACCGAGTTGCACCATGGCGCGATGCGCATCCGCTCGACACCGGGGATCGGCACGATGGTGCTGCTGCGGCTACCGATCCGCCGGACAGCAGCGCACAAGGAGGAGATCGCCGAGGCCGCGGCCTAGGCGCGGCGTGCCAGCCTCAGCCCCGCGCATTGTCACGCGACCGACTGCGCGGCAAGCCCTACGCAATCAACGCGCGCGGGCCTTGCAGCAGGCTGACCGCGTGCTCGAAGCCATCGACATTGACCGCAGCCGCCCGCGGTGACTTGTTGTCGAGGGCGAGATTGGGCTGTTCCAGCCAATCGGTCGCCGCAGCAGAATTTCCAAACCTCGCCAGCGCCGTCGCTTCGAGGGTTTGAACGCGCTCGTCCTTGACGTCCGCGAGCGGATCGGATTTGGCCGCGGCCGCCCTCGGAAGGTACCAGCCGAGCACAAAACCAACTGCTGCATCGATCACGGCGGTGAGCACGATCCTGTCGACGGCCATGCTCGCTCCGCCGAGGATCAGCTCGAAGGATACGGATGCGGCGATGAGCCCGCACATGCCGGTTACGATGGTCTGCGAGCCGACTTCCCACAGACGCGACGGCCGTCGATGCATCTCGGCATTGTCGAGGTGATACACATAGAAGCCACCAGTCGCCATCGCGAGCAGCGCATACGGTGCGTCGATCAGCAACCCATCCGGCGTCAGGGCTCTGACTTGAGCCAATCCCCACAGAACCAGGCCGGCATATCCCGCAAGGCCGCATGCCACCGCAACCCGGACATAATTGGCGCTGATCGCACGGCGAAACCACGTGCCGTTCTTGATGGCACGGCTGCGGATCAGATCGGCCACCATGATTGCCACCAGATGTGGCGTGATCGTCGATGCGGTGTCGATGAATGGCTGATAGAATTTTTCCGGGAATACGGGCGATGGCGTCCACAGGCCAAAGAAAACCAGTTCGATGGCGGCCAATTCCAGCAGCAGAATGCTTATCGCCACGATGCTCAGGCCCACCAGCTTGAGATCGTCGTTCCCCGGCGGCAACGTCGTGTGGCTCAGCTTGAAGCCGAACTGCCTCAGCGCAGGGTCGATGTCGCCATTCGGTCGCTTCTTCAGGCGCACCGCACAACCGAGCAGGATGTACAGCTTGTAGAGATTGTCGCGGATGGCGCGCCGCAGCGGCTCGTTGGCATAAGAGGAGTCCTTTGCCTTCTCCGCTCGGTAAGTCGCCACGTCGCTTTCCATCGATTTCTTTGCGGTTTCGATAGTATCGAGATCCTTGGCGTAGTCGCGCAGCAAGTCCGCATCGAGCCAGTCCATCAGGCCCGCCGTCCGGCGATACTTCTGCTCATAGACCAGACAACTCAGGCGCGCCCAGTCGTGCTCGAGGCTGCGCCGCGGGCGCGTGAAGTCAGCAGCCTC
>VAZL01000954.1:0-2861 GCA_005883445.1 Alphaproteobacteria bacterium
GCAACCGACCTGCAGGCGACGGGTCTGAACCGCGTCGAGGACGTGCTCAACAACCTGCCGATGGTCTTCGCGGGCCAGAACTCGACAGTCTCCAACGGCTCAGATGGCACGGCGACGATCGACCTGCGCGGCCTCGGCCCGAAGCGCACCGTCGTGCTGATCAACGGCCGGCGCTTGGGTCCTGGTGCGGGTGACGGCCGCAGCTACTCGGACATCAACGAGATTCCGGCGGCGCTGATCGACCGCATCGATATTCTGACGGGCGGTGCCTCGGCGGTGTACGGCGCGGACGCCGTGGCCGGCGTGGTGAACTTCGTCCTCAACACGCACTTCCAGGGTGTGCGGTTCGATGCGGGCTACGACTTCTACCAGCACCACAACTCAAACTCGGTCGCGAGCGTGGTGTCGGGCGCGGGTTACCCATTGCCTTCCGGCAACGTGAACACCGGCTTCAGCAAGAATGCCTCGATGCTCGTCGGCTCAAATTTCGCCGACAGCAGGGGCAACGCGACTTTCTTTGCGACCTTTGATAAGCAGGCCGCCGTTCTGCAGGCCAAGTTCGACTACTCGGCGTGTAATCTGCAGGCGCGCTCCAATGGCACGCTCAGGTGTGGTGGCTCGGGCACGTCGGCCAAGAACGGCGCCGGTGGGTATTTCCAGGCGTACAGCAGCACGGGCACCGCGCTATTCACCAACACGGTAGACGGTACGACCGGCCAGTTCCGTCCCTTCGATGCAGCCATCGATCGCTACAACTTTGGTCCGACGAATTTCTACCGCACACCGAACACGCGCTGGACCGGCGGCACCTTCGTTAACTACGACGTCAATCCGCATCTGAATGCGTATGCGGAGGTCATGTTCACGCGCAACGCGACGGACGCGCAGATCGCCCCGAGCGACAGCCATCTGCTCAGCCGCCGTGGCGCAGGGCAGCCCGGTCAATCCGGTCACCGGCGTCGGAACTGGCGCGTTTCTCTACATCGGCCGTCGAAACGCCGAGGGCGGTGGGCGCGTTGCGACTTTCACGACCAACTCATTCCGCACCGTGGCGGGGTTGAAGGGCGACATCGGCGACGCGTGGCGCTTCGATGTGAACGCGCAACGCGGCACGGTGGACAACAACAACGGCAATCTCAACTACTTCTCCAACGCTAACATCGGCAACGCCCTGAACGTGATTCCGGGTGCGACCGGACAACCGCAGTGCGCCGTCGGCCCGCCCTGCGTACCCTGGAACATCTGGGTGCCCAATGGCGTGACGCCCGCAGCGACGCAGTACCTGTCGATTCCGCTGCTGATCGAGGCGGGCGTGACCGAGCAGATCGTCTCCGGCTCGGTGACCGGGGATCTGGGCAAATACAACGTGAAGCTGCCGACGGCCGACGGCGGTCTGCAGGTCAACCTGGGCGCCGAGTGGCGCTCCGAGGACGCCAGCTTCCGTCCAGACCTGGCGAGCCAGCTCGGCGATGCCGCCGGCTCCGGCGGACCGACCACGCCGGTGAGCGGTGGCTTCCACGTCAGGGAGGTCTTCACCGAGCTGCGGGTGCCGCTGGTGCAACACGCCGCAGCCGCGGAGGACCTGGCGTTCGAAGGCGGCTATCGCCACTCGGACTACAGCGAGGACTTCAAGACCAACACCTACAAGCTGGGGCTGGAGTGGGTCCCGGTGCGGGACCTGCGCCTGCGTAGCAGCTACCAGCGTGCGGTGCGTGCCCCGAACATCCTCGAGCTGTTCAATCCGGCCGCGGTGGTGCTCGATGGCAGCACCGATCCCTGCGCCGGAACAACACCTTCTGCCAGCCAGGCGAACTGCGTGTTCGCCGGGGTGAGCGCGGCGCAGTACGGCCACGTCGCGCCCAACGCGGCGAGCCAGTACAACGGTCTACTTGGTGGCAACACGAGCCTGCTGCCGGAGACCTCCGACACTTACTCCGGCGGGTTTATCCTTCAGCCGCGCTTCGTGCCGGGCCTGTCGCTCTCGGTCGACTACTTCAACATCAAGGTGAAGGAGACGATCGGAGCGATCGGCGCCGACACGATCCTTGCCAACTGCGTCTCGAGCCATGACCCGGCGTATTGCTCGGCGATCCATCGCGATGCCACCGGCACTTTGTGGCGCAGCCCGGCAGGGTACGTGTCCGATACGAACGTGAACTTCGGTTCGCTCGGCACCCGGGGCATCGACGTCAAGGCGAGCTATCGCCTGCAGATGTCGAGCCTGGGATCGCTGTCGTTCGCGCTCGAGGGAACGAAGCAGAACGACCTGACGATCCAGCCGAGCCCATCGTGGCGGCACGTGGTCAACGCGACCTGGGCAACGCCGTGGAAGGCGCTGGATGTGACGCTGCGCTGGCGCTACCTGGGTTCGGCGGACTCGGAGTACACCAGCTCCAATCCGCAGCTCACGGGCAAAGCGCTGCCGTCAACGTCGCACATTCCGGCGTACAACTACGTCGACCTGTCGGCGATGTTTAACATCACCCGGACGACGCGCTTTCAGATCGGCGTTAACAACATCACGGACAAGGATCCGCCGACCATCGCGTCCGGCAGCGGCGGGTTCGGTTCGGACTGCCCGGTCCTGGGCGGAATCGGCAGCTCCAGCTCCTGTAACGGGAATACCTTTCCGGGAGTCTACGACGCGCTGGGCCGCTACATATTCGCCCGGCTGACGGCGAGTTTCTAAAAGATAAACACGGCAAAGCTCAAACGGCGGGCTTCGGCCCGCCGTTTTTTTTGGCTGGCCACCCGCTCGCTAGCGCACGCGCCGTACCCGGTGCGGGTGACCTTGCGCGGTGCTCATCAGAAAGGAGCCGAGTGCAGCACGGGTAATCGTGACCTCGTCTCCGACCGCCAGC
>VAZL01000954.1:2906-4089 GCA_005883445.1 Alphaproteobacteria bacterium
AGCGGGATGCTCGGCGCTGTAGAGTCCGAAAGACTGCTTGGGAGTTGCGGCAACCTGGGGCGGCTCATGAGCGGACGCCCGCGGCTCGGTCGCTGGCGTCGGACGCTCGGTGAGCTCATCGAAGCACGCCAGGCGCGGCGCGGGCGCATCGATAGCGGCACAGGCCTTGAGTGCGCTCACCGGCACCGAGGGCTCGCCCGCGTGAGTCACGAACGAAACCGAAAACCCCAGACAACCCCAGGGCCCGGCCCACAGACGCTTGCGCAGGCGCCTCATCGGGCGCCTTCCGCGGGCGCTGCGTAGTAGGCGCTGTAGGCCTCGGTGGCGGCGCGCACGAAGTCGCGTTCCGCCTCGCTCAGGAAGGGGTTCCAGATGTCGAAGATCAGCACCGCCCGGGGGCTGTCCGAGCGGTTCCAGGCTTCGTGCTCGATCGTGTCGTCGAACACCCACGCCTTGCCAGGGATCCATTCGCGCGTCTCGCTGCCGACGCGAAAGCCGCACTCGAGTGGCACGATCAGCGGCAAGTGTACGGTGAGCCGCGTGTTGGTCACGCCGGTGTGCGGGGGTATGTGCGTTCCGGCATCGAGGATCGAGAAGAAGGCCGTGGGGGCGTGGCCGGCGACCTCGCAGCGCGGCGCCGCCTGCAGCGCCGCCGCGGTGCGCGGGCAACGCGCCAGATGCGCCAGCTCGGCCACGCCCTGGTTCCACAGGAAGTAGGCACTCCAGCGTCGTGAGCGGTTCAACTCCTGCCACTGATCAAGGGGCACTCCTTCGGGGTAGGCGATGTACGGCTCCAGACCGGCGCGATCCGAGATCAGCACCGCGGTCAGTTCGGCGCGGATCTCCGCAGTCGCCATTTCGATGGCATCCAGCCACGGGAAGTCGTCGCGCGCAAAGAACTCCACCGCGGGGATCTCCGGGAAGTAGCTGAACGTCGGTTCGGGCAGGTAGCGGCGGCGTCTGGCGGTCAGCAACTCGATGCAGCGCTGCGCCCTGCGTAAGCTGCCGTCGCCGTGGCGCGTGCGGATGTCCGCCACGCGCTCCTCGATTGCGGCGGCGAGCGCCTCATCGTCGGCGCGCACCGCCGCGCACGCGCGTTGCACGGCGTCGATCGCGGTATCCGGCGGGGCGCCCCCCGGTGGCACAGTCGCGAGCGCGTTGCGATAGGCGCGCGCGGCATTGC
>VAZL01000234.1:0-12320 GCA_005883445.1 Alphaproteobacteria bacterium
TCGCCGTAGGCAAGCTCCTTGCACGCACGCTCGGCCGCGTCTGCCATGCCGACCTGGGCGAGGAGCTCCACAGCCCTCTCGCGATGGCGGGCGGCGAATGCCGCGCCGAAGCGGAAGATCTCGCCATGATGGCTCACCAGCGCCATCTGGACGTTCTCGGCCACCGTCATCGAACCGAAGGTCGCCGCCACCTGAAAGGTGCGGCCGACGCCGAGCCGCCAAATGTCGCGCGGCTTGAATCCGACGATGCTGCGGTCGGCGAATTCGATATGGCCGCGATCGGGCGCGAGCTGCCCGTTGATCATGTTGAAACAGGTCGATTTTCCCGCGCCGTTGGGGCCGATCAGCGCCAGGAACTCGCCTTCGCCGACGTCGAAGCTGACGTCCTCGACCGCGTGCACGCCGCCGAAGGCCTTCGACAGGTTGCGAACGCGGAGCACGCTCATGCCGGCTTTCTCCGCGCCGCCATCCGCTTGCTCAGCGCGCCGACGATGCCGCCCGGGAACACCAGCACCAGCAGCAGGATCACCGCGCCGAGCAGGCCGCGCCAGAACGCAGTCTGGCGCATGACGTTATCCTGCAGAAAGGTGAACACGGCGGCGCCGACGATCGGGCCGGTCAGGGTCTGGATGCCGCCCAGGAGCACCATGACCATGGCGTCGATCGAGCGCGACACCCAGGCGACGTCGGGGGAAATCGTTCCCTTGGCAAAGGCGAAGCTGCCGCCGGCGATGCCGGCGAAGGCGCCCGCGATGGCAAAGCCGATCCAGTGCACGCGCTTGACATTGATGCCGATCGATTCCGCGCGCAGGGGGGAGTCGCGTCCGGCGCGCATGGCATAGCCGAACGGCGCGAACAGGAAGCGACGCAAGATGAGAACGCCGGCGACGGCGATCGCCAGCGTCAAGAGATAAAAGGCCGGACGGCTATCGAACGGTGCCTGCGGCCAGATGCCGAGAATGCCGTTGGAACCGCCGGTGACATCCTCCCACTGGAACAGGATCGACCACACGATCTGCGCGAAGGCGAGCGTGAGCATCGCCAGGTAGACGCCGGAAAGCCGCACCGCGAACCAGCCGAACAGCAATGCCCCCATCAGCGCCGCGAGCGGCGCAACGATGAGCGCAACCGCCGTCGGCGCCGCCAAGAACTTCACCATCAGCGCCGCGCCATAGGCGCCGAGGCCGAAATAGGCGGCGTGGCCGAAGGAATGCATGCCGCCGGGGCCCATGATGAAATGCAGCGAGGTCGCGAACAGGACCGCGATCAGCACGTCGATGCCGAGCACCAGCGCATAGGGCGAGGCCTTGTATGCGAACGCAAGCAGGAGAAGGCCAACGAGCACGGCGGCGGCGGCGAGCTTGAACGGCAAGGTCGCGGGCCGGATCGGATCCTCGATCTCGGCCGGATTGCGCACCGCCCCTTGCGGGCGGCCGAGCAAGCCATAGGGCCGCGCGATCAGAACGATCGCCATCACCAGGAATTCAGCCACCAGCGTGAGCTTGGAGAAATTGAGGGCAAACGCGCCGAAATGAACGAGGCCGATCCCGATGCACAGCGCCTTCACTTCGGCAATGATGACGGCCGCCAGGAAGGCGCCGGTGACCGAGCCCATGCCGCCGACCACTACGACGACGAAGGCGTCGCTGATGACGACCAGGTCGAGCCCGAGATTGGCGGGCTCGCGCGCCACCTGCAGCGCGCCGCCGAAGCCGGCGAGGAAGGCGCCGAGCACGAACACCACGGTGAACAGCATGGCCTGGTTGACGCCGAGCGCGCCGACCATCTCGCGGTCCTGCGTGGCCGCGCGGATCAGTCGCCCGAAGCGGGTCTTTGCCAGCATCAGGTGAAGCAGCAGCAGGACGAGCGGACCGATGACGATCAGGAAAAGGTCGTAACTCGGAAAGTTGCGCCCGAGAATTTCAACCGAGCCGCGCAGCGTCGTTGATGATCAGGACCAGCGCGAAGGTGGCGAGCAGTTGGAACAGCTCCGGCGCCTGATAGACGCGGCGCAACAGCAGCATCTCGATCAGCGCCCCGAGCGCCGCCACCATCAATCCGGCAGCGGCGATGCCGCCCCAGAAGCCGAGCGCGCCGCCCACCTTGGTGGCGAAGGTCGCGGCGAGATAGAGCCCCAGCATGTAGAACGAGCCGTGGGCGATATTGATGATGCGGGTGACGCCGAAAATGAGCGACAGCCCGGCGCCCACGAAAAACAGGCTCGACGCCGCAGCGAGCCCGTTGAGCGCCTGAAAGAGGAGGGCTTCAAGACTCATCGGGAGAAGAAGCCGCGGTGCATCTGCGAATTGCGACACGCGTTACAAGATTAGTCACACCGCCGCTCTCGCCTCTCGTGCCCTCTCCCACCCGAACTCGGGTTTACCCGAATTCGGGCATTTTAAGTTGGCCGAAGTCGAATAAATCCGACCTCGGCTGGGAGAGGGCAGTTTAACGCTGACCGCCCTTGCGGTCCGACAGCTTGGGCGTGGGAACGACCGATCCGGCGCCACCCGCAATCAATTCATCGCCGCCGCCGGTCGCAGCTTCTTCACCTCCTCGTCGGACGGCAGCACGCTCGCCCCGTCGACATATTTGAAGTCGGACATCGTCCCCTTGCCGTCCTTCAGCGCGATCTTGCCGACATAGGCGCCCATCGTCGCTTGATGGTCGTTGGCGCGGAATTCGAACGGCCCCAACGGACCTTCGACCTTGAGCCCGCGGAATGCGGCGACGAGCTTGTCGGTATCGGTCGAGCCCGCCTTGGCGATGCCGGCGGCGAGCGAATTGATGGTGTCGTAGCCGACCACCGAACCGAGCCGGGGATAGTCGTTCCAACGCTTTTGATAGGCTGCGACGAATGCTTTGTGCGCCGGCGTGTTGATCGCATCCCAGGGATAGCCGGTAACGATCCATCCGACCGGGGCCTCGTCCTTGAGCGGATCGAGATATTCCGGCTCGCCCGAAAGCAGGCTCACGACGACACGGTTCTTGAACGTGCCGCGCGTGGTGCCCTCGCGCACCAGCTTGGCGAGATCTGCTCCGAACAGCACGTTGAAGATGGCGTCGGGCTTGGCGTCATCGATCGCCTGCACGATCGCGCCGGCATCGACCTTGCCGAGCGGCGGGGCCTGCTCGGTCACGAATTCGACGTCGGGTTGAGCCTTCTTGAGCATCTCCTTGAACCAGGTCGCTGCCGACTGACCGTACTCGAAGTTGGGATAGATCACGGCCCAGCGTTTTTTCTTCGCCGCGACCGCGTCGGGCATCAGCATCGCGACCTGCATATAGGTCGAGGGCCGCAGGCGGAACGTGTACTTGTTGCCGTTCTGCCAGGTGATCTTATCGGTCAGAGGTTCGGCCGCGAGGAAGAACACCTTCTCCTTGCCGGCGAACTCGGTGACCGCAAGCCCGATGTGGGAGAGGAACGTGCCGGCGATGATGTTCACTCCCTCGCGGGTGACGAGCTCGTTGGCGACGCGCACCGCATCGCCGGGGCTCGCGCCGTCGTCACGCGAAATCACCTCGAGCTTCTTGCCGAGCACGCCGCCCTTGGCGTTGATGTCCTCGACCGCGAGTTCCCAGCCTCTCTTATAGGGCTCGAGGAACGCCGGCTGCGCCTTGTAGCTATTGAGCTCGCCGATCTTGACCGTGTCCTGCGCGAAGGCAGGCGTGCCGAAACAAACGGTGCTCGCTGTGGCGAGGCAAAAAAGCTGGGATCTGTTGCTCATGCGGTGCTCCACTTCGTGAGATTTGCAAGTCGCGCGCTAATTCGCTCGTGGACAAGTAGTCGAACCGCCCCGAACCCTTGTCAAGGTCGCTTGATCGCGCACCAACGCCGAAAAACGCAGCATCACCCGCGCCCGCCAACTTGTAGCCCGGATGAGCGAAGCGAAATCCGGGGCCCAGCATTTCGCCATAGCGCGTCGAAGACGCGCGTAAACGCGCTTGTGGCTCATGCGGGCTACTGGAGCGCTCGCTCGATCCGCTCCCTCTCCTCTCCCCGCTGCGCGGGGCGAGGGCGCAATCATCCGCCATGTCCGTCACCTGCGGTCGCGCAGGCGATCCATCAGCGACTTCTCCTGGCCGCCGTCGACCTCGATCTGGGTGCCGTTGACCATGTGCATCAGCGGCGAAGCCAGCATCACCACGAGGTTTGCGACCTCCTCGACCTCGGCGATGCGGCCCAGCGGGATCGAGGCCGGAGCAAGCTTGTCGGCCTCTTCGTAGGATAATTTCATGTCGCGCGACATCGCCGAGACCAGGCCGGCCCAGCGCTCGGTGCGCACCGGACCGGGATTGACCGCGCAGAAGCTGATGTTGTCCTTGCCGTATTGGCCGGCGAGCGAGAGCGTGAGGTTCTGCCCCGCGGCGTTGGCGGCGCCCGGCGCGATCTCCCAATACGACGGCTTGACGCCGTCGTTGCCGATCAGATTGATCACGCGGCCGCCCCCTTGCTTGACCATGATCGGCAGCACGTAGCGCAGGCAGCGCACGTAGCCCATGAATTTGAGCTGCAGCGACTGTTCCCAGTCGGCCTCGGACAGATGCTCGAGCACGCCGCCGGGCGAGGAGCCGGCATTGTTGACCAGGATGTCGACCCGGCCGAGCGCCTTGTGGCCCTGCGCGACGAAATTCTTGGCATCGGCGTCCTTGCTGAGATCGGCTGGGA
This sequence comes from Alphaproteobacteria bacterium, assembly GCA_005883445.1. Taxonomy (GTDB): domain Bacteria; phylum Pseudomonadota; class Alphaproteobacteria; order Rhizobiales; family Xanthobacteraceae; genus VAZQ01. The sequence continues at coordinate 4,670 of VAZL01000234.1, forward strand.
TCGGCACGATCCGGCGGTTGGTCGCCCTTGCGATCTCGGCCGCCGCCTCCTCGAGCGGCTCTTTGCGCCGCGCGCAGATGGCGACGTCGACGCCCTCTTGCGCCAACGCGCGGGCGATGCCTTTGCCGATGCCCGCGCTGCCGCCGGTGACCAGCGCGGTCTTGCCCTCGAGCTTAAGGTCCATGTCGGCCTCCTTGTGCGATTTGCCCTCGTGGGTTCGGCTCAAGCCGATTTGTGCGCGAGCCAGCGGCCCGCCTCCGCGGCGGAGAAGAGCTCGGCGAGCGCTGCGTTCACCATCGCCGGTTCCTCACTGTTGATGGTGTGGCCCGCACGCGGCACCACCAGCAGCGCGGCGGTCGGAGCCGTGCGTTTGATGAATAGGCTGCCGTCGAGACAGAGATCGTCCTCGTCGCCGACGATCACCAGCAGCGGCACCGAGAACTGCTTGAGCTCGCCCTCCATCTCCCACAGCGTCGGCCGCTTGAGCTGGAGGTTGAGCATGGTGTGGGCGTGACCCTCCGCCGAGTGCTCCGACAGCATGCGCGCGAACTCGCTCCAGCCGCGTGGATCTTTATTCTTGAACGCCTGCCGCATCGGCGCATCGGCGTATTTGGCGGCGGCGGAAACGATGCCTTCGTCGGCGAACATCTTTCCGGTCTCCGCCGCCATCGCCTTCATGGCCTCGCGCTTGCCCACGTCCGCGCTCGAGCCCCAGCCGCAGCCGGCGGCGGTCACGGAGAGGCAGCGGCGCGGATAGCGGATGCCGACGTGCAGCGCGGTGTAGCCGCCCATCGAGTGCCCGACCACGTGGGCCTTGTCGATGCCGAGCGCGTCCATCACGGCGATCACGTCGTCGCGGGCGATGTCCTGGGAGTAGCGGGCGGGGTCGGAGGGCACGTCCGATGGCGGATATCCGCGCTGACTATAGGTGACGCAGCGGTGCTGGCGGCAAAAGTGACGCATCTGCGGTTCCCAGCTGCGGTAGTCGCCGGCATATTCATGCACGAACACGACCGGCGTTCCGGAGCCGACCGTCTCGACGTGGAGCTTGGCCCCGTCCCCTGCGGAAATTTTCGCCATTGCGGGCTTTTCGAATGCGCTGGAGCGCGATGCAGCTTCGTTTGCGTACGAACAAAATGCTAGTCGGGACATTGCGCGCCCGCAAGCTGCGCAAAGCCCGCGTCGGATCTCAGCCGTGCATGATCGCCTTCGCCGCGTTGCCTACCGCCTCGACCTGGTCGCCGGTATCGAGAAAGGCGACGATGCGGCAGGGACAACCCTCGAGGCCTTGATAGCGCCAGGGAAACGCCCCGATCAGCGCGCGCTTGTTGAGCATGAGCTCGATGTCGCCGCCGAGATTCTCGGCGTGCAGCAGCCCCTCCTGGAAGGCCCAGTTGTGAAATGGAAAAACGTCGGACGTGACCCGGCGTCCGGATCTCTTGTGGATGTATTCGAAGGTGCCGAAGAACTCGCCCGGAGTCTTGCCGTGCAGCTTGGTGAATTGCGCGGCGAGATCCGGCCGCATGGCGCGGATCGAGGTGTTCATGGCGTGATCGCACGATCCCGTGTCCATGCCCCACCACTTGATCTTTCTTTTCAGCATCCAATGCAGGGTGTCGAGATTGGGGCCGGGGTGATAGCAGAAGTATTTCACGAGATCCTGCTGCGGTTGACCCTCGTAATGGCGATGCCAGCCCGTATGCAGAAGGAGGATGTCGCCGTCGCGGATGTCGGCGCCGGCGCTCTCGATGATCTCCGGCGTGATCACGGCCCAGTCCGACATCTTTGGTGAAATGTCCACCACGACGCCGCGGTTGACCAGGTAATCGAGCGGCAGCGAGGCCATGTCGCCCTTGGGGTCGTCGGTGGCGTGCATGGCGCCGTCGAAATGTGTGCCGACGTGAAGCGCCGTATCGATGCGCTGCGCAACGATCATCTGCGTCTGCAGATTCTGCGCGTAATACATTTTGTTGCCGGCATATCCGACCCATCCGGGGGTATGCACGTTCATCACGTGGCTCATGTCGACGATTTTCATCGCTTGCCCCTTCGCTCTCGCTCGACTATCAGCTTCATACCATCACAGATTCCGACTCCTCGCACGCGGTCCGCCCGCGTTGTGGCAAATTCGGCGCACCCTCTCCCGGTGCCGCCGCGGAAAGGCTAAGGTGAAACGCTTTCGATCAAACCATTCTGGCGCTGGCATTGGCAAGCCTGGTTTTCGGATGCGGGGGCCAACTCAGCTCAGACGAAGCAGGGCTGATGGATGCGGTCGCATTCGTCACCGGCGGCCAGCAGGAGGATGCGATCCCGCAAGGATTTGAAACCCGCTGGCGGCGCACCGTTCGCGGACGAGAGATCGAGTACCAATCAATTGGGCCATATGCGGGCTTCGGCCAAGCCAATGATCCGCATCGCGACAGCCGCCACGTGCGGATCGGCGTGACTATCACTTCACCAAAAAAATGCGTGTTCAAGACAGTCGTAACGACCGAGTACTCGAAGGGCGAGAGCAAAGGAAGCTTCGGCGCTGCGACCAGTGAAGCTACTACGTTGGATCTGAATAAGGTGCGCCGGCTTGATGTCGAGGAAGGCGATTCTGCGAATGTGGTGATCGAGGGCACGGCCTGGATGTGCAAGGAAGGCGGATGTCAAGACAACGTCAAGATCGCGATTTCGGCACCCCGTGAGGAAGCACTGGCGCGCACGATCCAGAGCAAGCGGCACGCCATTGACTTCATTCGGAAGGCCTGCCCGGGACTGCCTCGCTAGCGAGAGCGTTTTTCGGCGAAGCGGCTAGGCCGAATATGACGCGTTGCGACTTTGCTTATGTGCCGCGAACGATCCTGCTCGGTCTCTGCTAAAAAACCGCGCGCTTACGTCGTGCTCAGCGCGTCATCACCTCTTTCATGTAGACGCGGTCGATCGGCTGATCGACATCCTTGCCGGCGCGCTCGAAACCTCGGCGCCAGTCGTTGGCGTGGCGGAGCATCCACAGCCGGCTTGCTTCCTTGTCGTGCCGGCTGACCGCATCGACGATCTTGCGATGCGCTTGAATGAGGCGCGGCACGCCCTCCTTCAGCTTGCGCAATATGATCTCGGTGGTCGGAAAGATGAGCAGACTCGAGGGTTCGCGCGCGAGCTGAAGCACCCGGTTCTGCGACGCCTTGGCGATCAGGGAATGGAACTGGGTGTCCAATTCGGCGACGGCGGCCGGATCCGCGGATGCCTGCTCGGTGCTGGCCACATTCGCCTGGAGCTCGGCGATGACGTCCGCCGTCGCATGCTCGGCCGCCTGCTCGACGGTTGCGATCTCGAGCGCGGTCGTCGCCTCCCAAAGCTCCCGGAACGTGACCTCGTGCAGCAGCATCGCGCGGCTCATGCGGGTGGCGAGGCGACTGTAGTGCGGAAGGCTAGCCGTCAGCCGGCGGCCTGAATCGCGGTGGATCAGGCCGCTCTGCTCCAAGAGGCGGATGCCTTCGCGCACCGTCGACCGGTTCACGCCGAACTGTTTGACGAGCTGAGCCTCGGTGCCGATCGGCTCGCCCGGTCGGATCCGGCGCGCCAGAATCTCGCGCTCGATCGCGTCGGCGACCAGCTGGTAGGCCGGTATCGCATTGATTCGATCGAACTTTTCGCCTGTCTCGGTCATGCGATGATTCCCACTCGCGCCCCGTCCTCACTTAAACGGATCCCATTCGAAAAAATAGTCCTTGACTGGACGATCTGATTGTCAGACAATCATACTATCGGTCTGATCGCTGTCAACTGTTGGGCCGCGTTTTCCGATCGATCCTCGCGCGCGACCGGAATCGCGCCCGGACCTCGGGAGGATCCAAGATGAAGTGCATTCGCCATGCCGCCTGCCTTGCCGCGCTGGTGACCAGCAGCGCGGCCGGGGCTCAGCAGATCACCGACGGCGTCGTCCGCATCGGCGTCATGAACGATATGTCCAGCCTCTATGCCGATATCTCCGGCCCGGGAGCGATCGTGGCGGCCCGCATGGCGGTCGAAGACTTCGGCGCCGCCGAAAAGGGATTGAAGGTCGAGGTGGTCGGAGCCGATCATCAGAACAAGGCCGATGTCGGCTCGAACATCGCCCGCAAGTGGTTTGATGTCGACCAAGTCGACGTCATCGTCGACGTGCCGACCTCATCGATTGCGCTCGCGGTCAACGAACTCGTGCGCGAGAGGAATAAGGTATTCCTGATCTCGGGGGCGGCGAGCTCCGACCTCACGGGGGCGAAATGTTCGCCCAATTCCGTGCACTGGACCTACGACACCTGGGCGCTTGCCAATGGCACCGGCAAGGCGACAGTCAAGATCGGCGGCAATACTTGGTTCTTCGTCACGGCAGACTACGCCTTCGGGCACGCGCTCGAGCGTGACACCGCGGCGGTGGTCGAAGCCAACGGCGGCAAGGTCGTGGGAAAGGTTCGTCACCCGCTGAACACCAGCGATTTCTCGTCGTTTCTGCTGCAAGCGCAGGCATCCAAGGCCAAGATCATCGGGCTCGCGAATGCCGGCGGCGATACCATCAACGCCATCAAGCAGGCGGCCGAATTCGGCGTCGTCCAGGGCAGACAAAACATCGCTGGCCTGCTGGTTTTCATCAATGACGTGCATGCACTCGGTCTGCGGGCGGCTCAGGGCCTGATGCTGACGGAAGCGTTCTACTGGGACCGCGATGACGCAACGCGAGCTTTCGCGAAACGATTCGCACCGCAATACAAGGGCAACATGCCCAGCATGGTGCAGGCCGGGATCTACGCCGCCGTGCTGCACTATCTCAAAGCCGTCGAAGCGCTCAAGAGCGACGCCGACGGCAAGGCGGTCGTCGCGAAGATGAAGGAGATGCCGACGGAGGATCCGCTCTTCCGCCAAGGCACGATCCGCGCCGACGGCCGCAAGATCCACGACATGTTCCTGCTCGAGGTGAAGAAGCCCGAGGAATCGAAATATCCTTGGGACTACTACAAATTGCGCGCCACCATTGCAGCAGGCGAGGCGTTCCGCCCGCTCAAGGAGGGCGCCTGCCCGCTGGTGAGCGGCTGAGGACTTTCGCGCAGGCGGCCGATAGGGAGAGCGCCCCGATCGGTCGAATAAAGCGAGGGCGCTCACTGCCTACGACGTCAGACAATCGGAAACTGTCACCTAAAGACCTGGGAGGAGGCTTTATGACAAATCTGATCGAATGCAGCGCTGCAGCCTACTCCTGTCCGCTGCTGATCAAGCACCTGCTGAACTCCGCGCTGCTCCGCGCCCCCGAGCAGGAAATCGTTTATCGCTCGCAAGCGCGCTTTAGCTACCGCGACTTCCGCGACCGCGTCGGCAGATTGGCGAGCGGGCTCACCAAGCTCGGAGTTCAATCCGGGGACACCGTGGGGGTCATGGATTTGGACAGCCACCGATACCTTGAATGCTTCTTTGCCGTTCCCATGATGGGCGCCACCCTTCACACCATCAACGTGCGCCTTTCGCCCGAGCAGATTCTCTACACCATCAACCACGCCAAAGACGACGTCATCCTGGTGAACGGCGAGTTCCTGCCCATACTCGAAAAAATCTGGGATCGAGTCGAAGGCGTGAAGGCGCTCGTCTTGCTCGACGATGGCGGCGAGCGTGCGAAGACGACGCTTTCGTTGGCGGCCGACTATGAGACGCTGCTCGCGGGCGCCGACCCCGATTTCGTTTTTCCCGACCTCGACGAGGACACGCGGGCGACCACGTTCTACACCACCGGCACCACCGGGCTTCCCAAGGGCGTCTACTTCAGCCATCGCCAGCTGGTGCTGCATACCATGGCGCTGCGCAATGCGATCACCGGCACCGGACACGGTCGTCTCAACGACGGCGACGTGTACATGCCCGTGACGCCCATGTTTCATGTGCATGCATGGGGCTTTCCGTATGTCGCCACGGCGCTCGGTCTCAAGCAGGTTTATCTCGGAAAATATTCGCCGGACCTGGTGCTCGACCTGATCGCGCGCGAGAAGGTTACGTTCTCCCACTGCGTCCCGACCATCCTGCAGATGATCCTCGCCCATCCGCGAGCGGCGGAGGGAATGCTCAATGGTTGGAAAGTCATCGTCGGCGGCGCGGCGTTGCCGCGGGCCTTGGCCAAGGAGGCCATGCGGCGCGGCATCGACATCACCACCGGATACGGCATGTCCGAAACCTGCCCCGTGCTCACGCTGGCTCACCTCAGACCCGAACATGAAGGGTGGGACGTCGATCGTCAGGTGGAGGTGCGGATCAAGGCCGGACGCCCGATTCCATTGGTCGATATCCGGGTCGTCGACACCGAGATGCGGGACGTTCCGGCGGACGGCACGACGCCGGGCGAGATCGTGGCGCGGGCGCCGTGGCTGACGCAGGGCTATCTGCGCGATCCCGCGAACTCGGACAAGCTGTGGCTCGGCGGATGGCTGCACACCGGCGACATCGGCGTGATCGGCGCCGACGGCTACCTCAAGATCACCGATCGCCTCAAGGACGTCATCAAGACCGAGGGCGAATGGGTCTCGTCCCTCGACATCGAGGACCTCATCATCAAGCACCCCGGGGTGTGCGAAGCCGCCGTCATCGGCATTCCGGATCCGAAGTGGACCGAACGCCCGCTCGCGATCGTGGTCCGCAAGGAGGGCTCTTCGGTCAGCGACAGTGAGATCAAGGCGGGCCTGCAAGATTACGCGCGCAAGGGCGTGATCTCGCGTTACGCGGTGCCGGATCAGATCGTGTTCGTGCCGGCGCTGCCCCGGACCAGCGTCGGTAAGCTCGACAAGAAGGTGCTGCGCGAGCAATTCCGCGACTATGCGGCGGCGCCGAGCGCAAGCGCGGTCAGCGGCGCGACGCGTGCCTCGCCGGTCGAAAGACCAACCCAGTACGCGTGAGATGTCGGCCTTGGCACATCCAACGTTCAATCTCGCGGACAGCGGATCGTTCGTGGGGCGCGAACTCGGCGTTTCCGAATGGATCACGATCGACCAGGGACGCATCGACCAATTCGCGGCGTGCACGGGCGACCACCAATGGCTTCACGTCGACGTCGAACGCTCGCGCCGCGAAAGTCCCTATGGCGGTCCCATCGCGCACGGCTTTCTTACCCTGTCGCTGCTGGCCCCGACCGCGCTCGATGTCTTCATCCGGCCCGCGGGTATCAAGCAGGCGTTCAACTACGGCCTCGAGCGCGTGCGCTTCATCACGCCGGTGAAGGCCGGCGCTCGGGTGCGCAATCGGATCGGTTTGCTGTCGGTGGAGGAGAGGGGCGCCGAACATCTGCTGTTGCGGACGGAGAACAAGATCGAGATCGAGGCTGAAGAAAAGCCGGCCATGCTCGCCGTAGCGCTCGTGCTGGTCGAACGGGGAAACGAGAACGGGAGGTAACCGATGAGCGTCATGGACCGCCCGGCGGTCGAGTCCGATGCGTCGCAACGGCTCATCGAGAACGCCACCGAAGGCATGCTCGGCCCCAATCCCTTCATTGGATTCCGGCCGCAGGACATCACGGCCGCATTTCGAGAACTCGCGCACCAGGCGGTCCAGCATCCGGCTATGGTCCTCGCGCAGGAAGCCGCATTGCTGCGCGAGCTCATCGCGATTCTGTCGGGCAGCTCGACGCTTGCGGCAGCCCCGGGCGATAGACGATTCG
>VAZL01000234.1:12449-12748 GCA_005883445.1 Alphaproteobacteria bacterium
TACGCTCTTCGGCAATCCAGCAGCGCTACGCAGCACGCTCGCCAGCGGTGGCGCCAATCTGCTGGCCGGCTTGAAAAACATGCTCTCGGACATGGGGGCGAACGGAGCGATGCCGTCCCAGGTCGACAAGAGTGCGTTCAAGCTGGGAGAAAATCTGGCGCTTTCAAAAGGTGCCGTGGTGCTCACGACCCCCGTGCTCGAGCTGATCCAGTATTCCCCCACGACCGATGCGGTTCACGCGCGGCCGCACCTGATCGTCCCTCCGCAAATCAACAAGTTCTACTTTTTCGACCTGTCTC
>VAZL01000235.1 GCA_005883445.1 Alphaproteobacteria bacterium
CGGGCTTGTCCTTGGTCTGCGGATGCAACGAACGCAATCCTCCGACGTCGACGCAGAGTTGCTGCGCCTCCGGCGAGAAGCAGAAGCTCTGAAACAGGCGGGCGGCATTCGGATTGGGCGCGTTCTTGAACAGCGCGTTGGGGCCGACGATGAGCGGCGAGCCTTCGGTCGCATAAACGATCTCGACCGGGGTCCCCTTCTCCTTCTCGATGAACATGTTGTACTCGTTGCCGTCCGCCATCACGGCGCGCTCGCCCAGCGCAAGTTTCTTGGGCGGATCGGCCGACGACTGCACCTGCATCACCTTCTGCTTGGAAAGCTTCTCGAAATAGTCCCAGCCGAGATCGCGCGCCATTTGATAGGTCGCGGTCATGATGGTGCCGCTATAGCTCGGATGCGCCTTGACGATCTTGCCCGTCCATTTCGGTTCGAGCAGGTCGGCGTAGCTCTTCGGCGCCTCCTCGGCCTTCACCATGTTGGTGTTATAGCCGATGACGCAGACCCAGGCGCGGAAGCTCGCGAAGGTGCCGTCGGGGTCCTTGTGCTCGACCGGATAATGTTGGGCCACGTCCTCGGGCAGATAAGGTTGGAGTATTCCTTCGCGTTTCCATACGATGAAATGGGCGGCATCGGAGGAATTGACGACGTCGACGCTATGAATGCGGCTCGCATATTCCTGGCCAATGCGCTGGAACACCCGCTCGGCGCCGCTGCGCTCCACGCGCACGTCGATGCCGGGATATTTCGCCTCGAACGCCTTGGCAATGCGCTCCGCAACCGGCAGGTCGATCGAAGTATAATAGACGACCCTGCCCTCTTTCTTCGCCGTCGCGATCAGCTGCGGCGTGACCGCGCTCGCGGGCGGGGCCGCTGACGTAACCGACGCGAACGCGCCCGATGCCGCAATGGCCGTCGAGCCCCTGAGCACGTCGCGGCGGGAAAAGGTATGCCGCTTCATTGTCGTCTTCTCCTCCAATGTCGTTGCCCCGAAAGCTCATCCGCTGAGCGCGCGGCAGCGCTCGGGCGGCAGATGGAGCCACACCGACGCGCCCGGCGGAATGTTTTCGGCCGCCGGCGCCTGCACGCGCAACTGGGTGCCGTCGGGCATCTCCACGAGATAGTCGCGGCTCGCGCCGAGAAAGACTTGCCGCACCACGGTTCCCGGTACGACGTTTTCCGTCACCGCGGGCTTCTCCGCCCACAAACGCACGACATGTTGGCGGATGGCAGCCGCGCACTCGCGGCCGGCGACAAACTTGCCGCCGCTGCAGCGCAGTAGCGAGCCGGCGCACGAGAGATGGCAATCATCGAGCGCGCGGCCCTTGATGACGTTGCTCGAGCCGATGAAACGGGCGACGAATTCCGAGCGTGGCCGCTCGTAGATGTCCTCTGGCGAGCCCGCCTGTTCGATCTTGCCCGCGTTCATCACGGCGATAACGTCGGCGGTGGTCATCGCTTCCGACTGGTCATGGGTGACATAGACCGTGGTGTAGCGGTATTCGTCGTGCAGGCGGCGCACCTCGAAGCGCATCTCTTCGCGCAGATTGGCATCGAGATTCGAGAGCGGTTCGTCGAGCAGCAGTGTCTCGGGCTCGACGATGAGGGCGCGCGCGAGCGCCACGCGCTGCTGCTGGCCGCCCGAGAGTTCGCCCGGGTAGCGATCGGCGAGCCCGCTGAGGTGCGTCGTATTCAGGATCGCGGCGAGTTTGCGGTCGATGGTGGCGCGATCGAGCTTGCGCAGCTTGAGTCCATAGGAGACGTTTTCGGCAACCGTCATGTGCGGCCACAGCGCATAGCTCTGAAAAATCATCGACATGTTGCGCCGCTCCGGCGGCAGCGTCCGCGCCGGCGAAGATATCAGCTGGTCGCCGACCCGAATTTCGCCGGCCGACGGCTCGACGAAGCCCGCGATCAACCGCAGCGTCGTCGTCTTGCCGCAACCGGAAGGCCCGAGCAGGCAGACCAACCGGCCGTGCTCGATGGTGAGCGACACGTCGTCGACGACCGCAACCTCTCCATAACGCTTGGTCAGGCCCCGCAGTTCAACCGACGCCACGCCCGTCCTCCTCGACGCCCGGCGGGCTGTTCCGCCGCTGCCGTCTTCGGCTATTGAAACACCAAACAGTTAATCGGTATCCGCGACAGCTTGCCGCCATTGCGACGTTCCTGCGTCCTCACGCCGACAGCGGTCCCTGCTTCGCAGCATATGGCCGGTGCGGATCGTCAGGTGCCGGTGAACGCCGGTTTGCGCTTCTCCATGAAGGCCCGGCGGCCTTCGATGAAGTCGTTGCTGGTGAAGCATTGCTCCACCATTTCGGCGCAGCGCGCCACGTTGCGCTTGGATTCATCCTTCAAGACCTCGCCGACGATGTACTTGACCGCCTTCACCGTGAGCGGCGCGTTGGCGGCGATCGTCTCGGCATAATTCTTCACATACCCCTCGAGCTCGGCGTCCGGCACGACGCGATTGACGAGGCCCATCAGGCGCGCCTCCTCGGTGTCGAACTGGCGGGCGGTGAAGAAAATCTCGCGGGCGAAGGCTCCCCCGACGACGTCGACGAGGCGGCGCAGTCCGGCATAGGAATAGCCGAGCCCGAGCTTCGCCGCCGGCACCGCGAAGCGCGCATTGTCGGAGCAGATGCGCAGGTCGCAGCACACCGCCAGCCCAAGGCCGCCGCCGATGCAATAGCCGCGGATCATGGCGATGGTGGGCTTGGGAAATTCCTGTATGCCCGCATAGGCCTTCTCGACCGTTGCATTGTAACGCTGGGTCGCCTCGAGGGTGGCGCGCTCGCTTTCGAACTTCGAGATGTCGGCGCCGGAGACAAAGGCCTTGCCGCCTGCGCCCGTGAGCACCACCACGCGCACCTCGTCATCCTTGGCAAAATCCTCGAGCATCCTGCTCGTCGCCGCCCACATATCGAGCGAAACGGCGTTATGACGCTCGGGATTGTTGAAGATCACGTAGCCGACGCGCCCGTCCTTGCGCGCGAGCATCTTGTCGGTCTTGGTCACGTCGTCCATCGCTTGTCCTCCGCGCCTCGCGCGCCAAATCAACTTCGCTCGTCAAACCGCATTCGCTTTGCGTAACGCGGCAATTTCCTTCGCATTGAATCCGAACTCCTTGAGCACCGCGTCGGTGTGCTCGCCGAGCGCAGGCGGCGCCGCCGCGAGCCGGCTCGGCGTGCGCGACAGCGACATCGGCTGGCCGGCCATGCGCAGGAGCGACTTATCCCTGGTCTTGACCGACTGCGCCATACCGAGGTGCGCGACCTGCGGGTCGGCATAGACCTGGTCGATACTATAGATCGGCCCGCAGGGAACGCCCGCCTTGTTGAGCAGCTCGATCCACTCGGCGCTCGTGCGCTTGACGGTATATTTCTCCATGTCGGCATTGAGCGCGTCGCGGTGCTTCGAGCGCTCGGCGGCGGTCTGATATTCCGGACGTTGCATCAATTCGGTCGCGTTGGCGGCGTTGCAAAATCGCGCCCATATCTTCGAGCCGGTCGAGGCGATGTTGATGTGTCCATCGGCGGTCTTGAAGACGCCGGTCGGGATGCTGGTCGGATGATTGTTGCCGGCCTGCCCGGGCACCTCGCCGCCGATCAGCCAGCGCGCGCCCTGGAAGTCGAGCATGAAGATCTGCGCTTGCAGCAGCGAGGTCGCGACGTACTGGCCCTGCTTCGACTTCTCGCGCTCGAGCAGCGCGACCAGAATGCCGAGCGCGCAAAACAGTCCCGCGCTGAGATCGGCGATGGGGATGCCGACGCGCACCGGGCCTTGCCCGGGCAGGCCGGTGATCGACATCAGCCCGCCCATGCCTTGCGCGATCTGGTCGAAGCCCGGCCGGTCGGCGTAGGGGCCGCTCTGCCCGAACCCGGAAATGCTGGCGTAGACGAGCTTCGGATTGATCTTGCGCAGCTGCGGATAATCGATGCCGAGCCGCCGCTTCACGTCCGGGCGAAAATTTTCGACCACGACGTCGGCCTTTTTGACCATGCGCTTGAACGCCGCCAAGGCTTCGGGCGCCTTGAGATTGAGCGTCATGCTGCGCTTGTTGCGGTGCAGATTCTGGAAGTCCGACCCTTCGCGCGGGCCGCCGAGCGGCTCGCCGCCGCCGGGTTCGGGCGGTAACTCGATCTTGATGACGTTGGCGCCCCAGTCGGCGAGTTGGCGCACGCAGGTTGGCCCAGCGCGCACGCGGGTCAGGTCGAGGACCGTGAATCGTTCGAGCGCGCGCGAGGCCTTGGGAAACGGCATTTTTTCGGCACCTGCGAGGTGTTGTTTCTTCTGCATTACTCTCGTCCGGCGCAGCGCCGGGGGGGACCCGACATTCCCCGATATCCCGCCTGTTGTCTACCGAGGAGGGGATTTGAGCCGGTAGGGCTCTATCCGCTATGGTGCGGCAGCGGGGGCGCTGCAGCATCGATTGGACGCCGTGATGACCACGCCCACGCTGACCCCCTCCAAGCTCAACCGCGCGCTGCTGGCGCTGCTTCTCGCCGCCGCCGCCACGATCGCGAGCGCGCAGGAGTCCCGGCAGCCGGCGCAGCACGGCGAGCAGCGAGCGAGCGAGCTGGGGCAAGGGGAACAACGACAGGCCAACGCACGCGAGAGCGTGTTGCGGCTGTTGCCGGCGGACTCGGTGACCGAGCACGCCGTCGCGATTCCCGGCGGCACGCTGACCTATACCGCGACCGCGGGAACGCTCTCTCTGTTCGATCAATCGGGCGAACGCTCGGCCGCGGTCTATTACACCGCCTACGTCGCCAAGAACGCCGAGGCTACGAACCGTCCCGTCACCTTCGCCTTCAACGGCGGACCGGGCGCGGCATCGGCTTATCTGAACTTGGGCTTGGTCGGCCCGCGCATTCTGGAGTTTCCCGGTAACGACGCCGCCGCGGCGCGCATGCGGGATAATCCCGCGACCTGGCTCGCCTTCACCGATCTCGTCATGATCGATCCGGTCGGCGCCGGCTGGAGCAGACCGGCCAAGGCCGACGGCGGCAAGGCGTTCTATGGCGTGCATTCGGACGCCCAGGCCGTTGCCAAGGTCATCGCGCTCTACGTCGCCAAGAACGGCCGCGGCAATTCACCCAAATATATCCTCGGCGAAAGCTATGGTGGCTTTCGCGCCGCCAAAGTGGCGCAGGTGCTGCAACGCGAGCAGGGCATCATGGTGTCCGGCATCGCCATGGTGTCGCCGGTG
>VAZL01000236.1:0-8577 GCA_005883445.1 Alphaproteobacteria bacterium
CTCATCAACGAGAAGAAGCTGCCGCTCGTTGCCGACGTGCGCGATGAATCGGCCGAGGACATCCGGCTCGTGATCGAGCCGCGCTCGCGCACGGTCGACGCCGGCCTACTGATGGAATCGCTGTTCAAGCTCAGCGAGCTCGAGAGCCGCATTCCTCTCAACATGAACGTGCTGGTGCGCGGACGCATCCCCAGGGTCGTCGGCCTTGCCGAGGCGCTCACCGAGTGGCTTACCCATCGCCGCCAGGTGCTGCTGCGGCGTTCGCGATTCCGCCTCGCGCAGATCGAGCATCGGCTGGTCGTGCTGGGCGGCTATCTCGTCGCCTACCTCAACCTCGACAAGGTCATCAAGATCATCCGCAACGAGGATGAGCCCAAGCCCGTCTTGATGAAGACCTTCAAGCTCTCCGACGTGCAGGCCGACGCCATCCTCAACATGCGGCTGCGCAATCTGCGCAAGCTCGAGGAAATCCAGATCAAGACGGAAGACCGGGAGCTGCGCGCCGAGCGCAAGTCGCTCAAGGAGCTCATCAGCTCGGAAAAGGAACAGTGGAAAAAGGTCGCCGAAGAAATCAAGGCGGTGCGCACGAAGTTTTCGCCCAAGACGGCGCTGGGCAAGCGCCGCACCGCCTTCGCGGAGGCGCCGGAACACGACGAAGCGGCGATCGAGGAGGCGCTCGTCGAGCGCGAGCCGATCACCGTCGTCGTGTCGGAGAAGGGCTGGATCCGCGCGCTGCGGGGCACCGTCACGGATCTGTCGAGCATCGCGTTCAAGGCGGACGACGGCCCGAAATTCGCATTCCCAGCCGAGACCACGTCGAGGTGTCTGGTGTTCGCCAGCAACGGGCGCTTCTACACCCTCGATGCGGCGAGGCTTCCGGGTGGCCGCGGGCATGGCGAGCCGATTCGTCTTTTCATCGACCTGGAGCAGGAGGCCGATGTGGTGGCTGTTTTCCGCCACCAGGGCGGGCGCAAGTTCCTCCTCGCGAGCGCGCAAGGCCGCGGCTTCGTCGTCCCCGAGGACGAATGTCTGGCCAATACCCGCAAGGGCAAACAGGTGCTCAATGTCACGCAGCCCGACGCGGCGCGTGCGATCGCGGTGGTGGAGGGCGAACTCGTCGCCTCGATCGGCGAGAACCGCAAGATGGTGATTTTCTCGCTCGATCAGGTCCCAGAGATGACGCGAGGGCGCGGGGTGCGGCTGCAGCGCTACAAGGATGGCGGGCTGAGCGATCTCAAGACCTTCAGGGCGGAGGAGGGACTCTCGTGGACCGACGCTGCCGCTCGCGAATTCTCGCTCACGCTCAAAGAGCTTGCTGATTGGCGCGGCAATCGCGCCGATGCTGGACGGTTGGCGCCCAAGGGGTTTCCGCGCACCAACACGTTCAAGCAGATGCCGGCGAACGGGAAGAGTCGGGAGGAGAGTTGATCGAAGGCGCAGGTCGCGCTGCCCCGCCCGTTCGATCGTGCGCGACGGCCCTTCATCCGCCTAGCGGAACCAGCGCAATGGCCGTATCGTTTCACAGCTCGGGCGCAAAACCCCGAGATGACGAGAAGGATTCACATGGATAAGATCGTCAAATTCAATCATCGCCTCAAAAGAGGACGATCGTCTCGACAAACGTCTGTCGTTCGGCCCTCGCGCGCGGAGGCCGAAGGCGCGGTCCGCACGCTCATTCGCTGGGCCGGCGACGATCCCAATCGCGAGGGGCTGATCGGGACACCCGCTCGCGTCGCTCGTGCATACGAAGAATGGTATGCCGGTTATTTCGAGGATCCCCGTGATTATTTGAAGCGGACCTTTGAAGAAGTCGCTGGCTACGACGAGATCGTCTTGCTGCGCGACATCAGGTTCGAATCTCATTGCGAGCACCACATGGCGCCGATCATCGGTCGCGTTCACATCGGCTACCTTCCGCGCCAGCGGGTTGTCGGAATTTCGAAGCTCGTTCGCCTCGTCGACGTCTATTCGAAGCGACTTCAAGTGCAGGAGAAAATGACGGCGGAGATCGCTTCGTGTCTGGACAGCGTGCTCAAGCCCTTCGGAGTCGGCGTGGTGGTCGAGGCCGCGCACGAATGCATGACCACCAGAGGCGTGCACAAATCCGACGTCACGATGGTGACGAGCTGCATGCTGGGAACATTTCGGACCAAGGCAGCAACTCGTCAGGAGTTTTTGTCGGCGATCAACCTCAAAGCTGCTTCCGCCAGCGGCAATGCCATCCGCTGAGGTGCGTCTGCCGCGCGGTTTGGGTCTGCGTGCTACGCCGACGGGCGCGGACGTTGTGCCCTGATTCGTGCAAACTGCTAGCTCGCGACGAATACGATCGATGCTGGCGCATTTTCGAGCACGGCCGCGGCGGTGTCGCCGAAGAACAGCTTGTCGCCCGGGCGACGACTCACTCCCATGACGATCAGGTCGTGCCCGTGTTTCTTCACTTCGGCGAGGATCGCCTCGTGCGGCACCACGTCGGAGTGCACGGCGGTTCGCGCCGTCACGTCGTGGCGGTCGGCCATTTCGACGATATCCTTCATGATCGCCTGCTCCTGCCGGCGCGCGCGAAAGCCATGATGCTTGCGCCCGTTGCCTGCGCCGCCCGTGGCAACGTAGAGAGCGGTGATCGGGCACTCACAGGCGCGCGCGATTGCAATCGCGACGTCGGCGGCTCGGCGCGATACCTCGTTTCCGGTCACCGGCACGAGGATGTGCAACGGACTTTGCTGCGGTTGCCTGAGATGATCGCCGCTCCCGGCTAAAATTGCGAGCGGTCCTTCGAAGGCTGAGGCGATGCGGCTGACATCCTGGTGAAAGCCGCCGTTCTTGACGCGCGTGTTTTCGACACCCACGACGAGAAGGTCGTATCCTTTTTTTGCCTCTTCGGCGACGGCCTCCCCGATGGGAGCGTGATGCTTGCGAATCGTGACGTCGACCGGCGCGGGCTCGTCGTCGCCGCTCTGTGCAAGCGTGGTGTCCTCGGCGGCCGCCTTGACGGTGTCCTCGATGCCGTCGCGAGGTTCCTTCTTCTCTTGTTTGCCGCTGGTCTTGGCCCCCTCCGACAGCGGCAGGACCGTAATCGCGATGCCGTGGGTTCCGGCCAAGAGTCCCGCAAGACGTGCCGCAAACTTGCCGTTCGGACTCTCGTCGACTGCGAGCAGCAGGCGTTCGAGATTCGAAACGAAGCCTCGCGCCTCGTGCTCCTCGCGCTCCAGCCGCGCCTTCTCCGCCTTGCTCAGCGGAACGCGTCCCAAGGCCCAGCGCAGCATCGGCGGCATCGCCATGGTGGTCACAACCGCCATGGTAACGATCATGGTGAAGAGGTTTTGCGTGAGCGCGCCCATGGACAGTCCGATCGTGGCGACGATCACCTCGGTCGAGCCGCGTGCGTTCATGCCGCAAGCGAGCGCGAAGGCCTCGCGCCGGGTCAGCCCACCGAATTCGCCGCCGATGAACGCGCCGGCAAATTTGCCGAAGCTCGCAATCGCGATCAGTCCCAGGGTCATGAGCAAGAGGGTCGCGTCCTTCAGGACGGTGAGGTCGGCAGATAGTCCGGCGATGCCGAAGAAGACCGGCATGAAGAACGCCAGGATGAGGCCGCGCAGCTGTTCATCGATGTGCTTGCTGAGAATCGGCGATTCCCCGATCAGCACCCCCGCGACGAAGGCTCCCAGCACCGTATGCACGCCGATGAGATGCGTGGTGAGCGCCATCACTCCCATGATCACCAGAATCATCGTGATCACGGGGAAATCGCTCTCGAAATTGTCGTTCGTCCACCGAATCAGGAAATAGACGATGCGGCGGCCAAAGGTGAAGCTCGCGACCAGGAAGACGGCGGTCCCCAAGACACTTTTGGCCGTGCTCATGAGGTCGATGGCGCCCGCTTGAGCGAGACCTAAGGTGATCGCGATGATCACCCAGCCGATCGAGTCTTCGCAGATCGCCGAGGCGACGATGATCAGTCCGAGCTTGCGCCGGGTGAAGCCCATCTCACGCACGACCGCGGCCACGATCTTGATCGAGGAAATCGACAGCGCGGTGCCGAGGAAGAGCGAGGTGAGAAGCCGCTGATCCGGATGCGGCAGCAGCCATTCCGGCATCAGCTGACCAAGCGCGAAGCCGCAGATGAACGGTACGGCCACGCCTGTGAGCGAGATGCTCAGCGCCGCCTTGCCGACCGTTCTCACGAGCTTGAGGTCGGTCTCCATCCCAGTCAGCAGCAGCAGCAGGAGAATGCCGAACTGCGCGACGCCATCGAGCATTGCCTTCTGCTCGGGCGCGCTCGGAAAAATGGCGTGCTGCAAATCGGGCCACACCACTCCCAGCACCGAGGGGCCCAGCACGATGCCGCCCAGCAACATGCCCATGACCGACGGCTGGCCGATGCGGTTCATGAGCTCACCCAGCAGGCGGCCGACCAGCATCAACGCAACGAGTTGCACGAGAAAGATGACCTCGGAGGCGCCCGTCCTGGCGCCTTCGGCGGCGAAAGCTCCTTGCGCGCTCAGCGCCAGCGCGGCGAGCGCGCACAGTCCGACGCGCACGCGTGTCGAGGTGGGAGGAACAGTCGAACAGGGCATAGCGTGAGGCACCCCCGGCCCTCAATCGCGCCGGGGCAGCGAATGTTCCCATTCTGCCCCTAAGTGCTTCAGCATGATAGTATTTTCGGAGCACCGCACGGCCCGCCGCCCGCTCCAATGCAATTGCAATTATTTGCAACAAGGCTATGGAGGTGGCGAAGGATTGTCAGCATGGCTGTCTCGTCCGTGCCGGAGGAGGGATCATCCCCCTCGGGCGATTATCCCGAAACCGGCTGGCGGCGCAGCCGCAGCACGCCACGCGACCCAAGGGGCCGCTGTGGAGGAAGCTCATCGCCTTTCTCGGGCCGGGCTATCTCGTCGCCGTCGGCTACATGGATCCGGGAAATTGGGCGACCTCGCTCGCCGGCGGTTCGAAGTTCGGTTACGCGCTGCTCACCATCGCGCTGCTTTCGAACCTCATGGCGATTCTGCTGCAGGCGCTGTGCGCGCGGCTGGGCATCGGCGCCGGCCGCGATCTGGCGCAAGCCTGCCGCGACGCATTCCCCCGCGCGGTGGCGTTGCCGCTGTGGGTGCTGGCGGAGATCGCCATCTGCGCGACCGACCTCGCCGAAGTGATCGGCACCGCCATCGGCCTCAATCTCTTGTTCAAGATACCGCTGGAAATCGGTGTCGTCATCACCGCGCTCGATGTGTTCCTCATTCTGGCAATGCAGCGTCTCGGCTTCCGCTGGATCGAATCCTTCGTCGTGGCCTTGCTCGGCGTTATCGCCGCCTGTTTTGCGGTTCAAATTGTACTCGCCGATCCCGACTGGCGCAGGGTGATCCTCGGTTTCGCGCCCACGACCGAAATCGTGACCAATCCCGAAATGCTTTATCTCGCCATCGGTATCATCGGAGCGACGGTGATGCCGCATAACCTCTATCTGCATTCCGGCGTGGTGCAAACCCGCCGGTTCGGCGATACGGTCGAAGACAGACGCGAGGCGATCAAGCTCGCCACGTTCGATTCCACGATCGCGTTGATGTTTGCGCTGCTCATCAACGCCTCGATCCTCATCCTGGCGGCCGCCACCTTCAACAAGGCGGGCAAGACCGACGTCGCCGAACTCGACCAGGCGCACGCGTTCTTGGCGCCGCTCCTCGGCTCCGCGATCGCGCCCACGCTGTTCGGGATCGCGCTCTTGTGTTGCGGCATGAATTCGACCGTGACCGCCACGTTGTCCGGTCAAATCGTGATGGAGGGCTTCATCGACATCCGATTGCCGGCCTGGGCGCGGCGGCTCACGACCCGGGCGCTCGCCATCGTCCCGGCCGCCATCGTCACGATCTGGTACGGCGAGGCCGGGACGGCAAAACTCTTGATCCTCAGCCAAGTGGTGCTGGGCCTGGCTTTGCCGTTCTCCGTCGTGCCGTTGGTCATGTTCACTGCTGACCGCAGGAAGATGAAAGCGCTGGCTTCGCCGCGGTGGTTCACGGCGCTGGCGGCCCTCGTGGCGGCCATCATCATCGCGCTCAACGTAAAGCTGATCGCGGATCAGGTCTGGGGCTAAACGACGGCTCGATGCTGCATCGTCGCAGGACGGAGCGGTTCTAGCGTTCCACCCGCTTCCAGCCGTCGGGCGTGAGCCGCTCCTGCGGCAGGAAACGGCCCTTGTAGTCCATTTTGCGCGAGCCCTCGACCCAATAGCCGAGGTAGACGTACGGAAGTCGAATCGTGCGCGCGCGCGCGATGTGGTCGAGAATCATGAAGGTGCCGAGCGAGCGCGACGCCTGGTCGGAGTCGAAGAACGAGTAGACCATGGAGAGGCCGTCGCTGAGCACGTCGGTGAGCGCGACCGCGAGCAGTTCTCCGCGGCCGCGCGCGTTGATGGCGGTATCGGGACCGCGGCGCCGGTATTCGACCACACGGGTTTCGACATGGCTGTCCTCTACCATGATGGCGTAATCGAGCACCGTCATATCCGCCATCCCGCCGTCGCGGTGGCGCGCGTCGAGATAGGAGCGGAACACCGAATATTGCTCGGAGGTCGGCACCGAGGCGCGCATTTCGCCCACGAGATCGCGGTTACGGTCGAGAATTCGCCGCATGCTCCGCGTCGGTCTAAAATCTTCCGCCACGACCCTGACCGAGATGCAGGCGCGGCAGTTCTCGCAGGCCGGCCGATAGGCGATCGACTGGCTGCGGCGGAAGCCACCGTGGGTCAGCAGATCGTTGAGCTCGGCGGCCCGCTCGCCGACGAGATGCGTGAACACCTTGCGCTCCTCCTGGCCCGGCAAATAAGGGCAGGGCGAGGGCGCGGTGAGATAGAACTGCGGCGTGTTGCGTGAGTGCTGGGTCACGGCGGTCTCGAACCGGCACCATTCGGTTTGCCGACGTCTCTAAGATCGCGCGCGCAACGCGTTTCGTCAAATCCCTTGTACTCAGCGGGGCGCGCGGCGCAACGCGTCGGCGCGAAGGCGGTTGTTGATGACGATCGTGCCGACCAGCATGTCGTGCAGGAGCCGGCGGCGGTCGTTGAAGAGGGCCACCAGAAGAATCAGCGGCGTCAGGAACGAAACCGTGAACCAATAAGCGATCGCATGCACCGCGCCCAGCACGAAATAGGCGGGCGCCCCGTACCAGGTGCGCATTTCGATATCCATTGCGCGCATACCGATGGTCGCCGATGCCGGGCTGCCGAAAGTCAGGCCGTAGTAGCAGATCGCCCAGATCACCGCCGCGGGTGACAGCAGCCAGTACAGCACCCAGCCGAGTCCGAGCGTGACAAGACCGAAGATGAAGATGAAAACCGCAGCAAAGAGCACCGGAATGGCGATGATGACGACGTCAATGACGAACGCGATACAGCGGCGCGCCAGCACGCCCTCGAACAGTTCCGAATTGGCGATCGGGTCGTAAGCGTGGGGCTTGACCTCGATCGACACCCCTATCTTTCTCGGTCCGCCCTCGGTCATGACCAAATGTCCTCGCTGTCTATCCTTGCTATGCTCCGACTCCACCCTGCGGATGCAGCATAGATGGTCTTTGCATCGGAGGCACGCCATTTGCGAGCTGAAGCTAAAGCTGAAGCTGAAGCTTGGCCTTGTGTCCGGGATGCGACGGGCGCCCGGGGTGGACCGCTGATGCGCCACACGCTGGTGCCAAGCGGGCCGCGTCGGCGGCGGGAACGAGGTGAGGCATGAGCATCACTGTTGCCGACATCGAGGCAGCGCGGCGTACCATCGCGGGTCAGGTGTTGCGCACGCCGATGCTTCCGGCGCCCAAGCTCTCGGCGCTGACCGCTGCCGAAATCTACGTCAAATACGAAAATCTCCAGGTTACCAACTCGTTCAAGGATCGCGGCGCCCTCAACAAGCTTGCATCGCTGAGCGCATCCGAGCGCGGGCGCGGCGTCATCGCCATGTCGGCGGGCAACCACGCGCAGGCGATCGCCTATCACGCGGCCCGGTTGGGCATTCCGGCCACCATCGTCATGCCGGTGACGACGCCCATTGGCCGCGAGCGCGGCCTGACCTTCGTCCATCCCTATGACGACCCGTTGGTGATCGCGGGCCAAGGCACCATCGCACTGGAGATGCTGGAGGACGCGCCCGACCTCGATGCGCTGGTGGTCCCCATCGGCGGCGGCGGGCTTATTGCCGGCACCGCGATCGCCGCCCGCGCGCGCAAGCCCGCAATCGAGATCGTCGGGGCGGAGGCTGCGCTCTACCCATCGTTCTGGAATGCCCTGCACGGCGAAAACCGTGCGCTTGGCGGCGCGACGCTGGCCGAAGGCATCGCGGTGAAGAATGTGGGGGTATTGGCGCTGCCGATCGTGCGCCAGCTCGTGTCCGAGATCATCTTGGTCGACGAGGCGCATCTCGAGCGCGCGGTCAATGCCTACCTCACCTTGCAGAAAACCATGGCTGACGGCGCGGGTGCCGCCGGGCTTGCCGCCATGCTAGTCGAGCCGGAAAAATTCCGCGGCCGCAAGATCGGGCTGATCCTGTGCGGCGGCAATATCGACGCGCGCATTCTCGCCTCCGTGATGGTGCGCGA
>VAZL01000236.1:8685-14746 GCA_005883445.1 Alphaproteobacteria bacterium
CACATCTTCAAGGTCCTCACGGATGACGGCTTCCAGCCGGTGTGGATCGATACCGCGACCATGATGGAGTGAGCGGCACGAAATGCTTTTGGTTGCTGCTTTCTCCCTGCATGATTCGAGCGAGCGGGCGAATCGCCCGCACCGAGGGTGTTAGGTCTTGCGCGAGAAGGAACTTCGCATAGCGCTCGTTTGCTTCGGCGGTATTTCGCTCGCCATCTACATGCACGGCATCACCAAGGAAATCCTCAAGCTGGTGCGCGCCTCGAGCGCGCTGCATGCGGTCGCGGACCGCTCCCGGCGGGCGAAAGCATCGTTCTTCGACCGCATCGATCGCAACGATCCCGAGTACGACACCGAGGAGGTCTATTTCGATCTGCTGCGCGAGATCGGCCGCACCGTCGAGTTGCGCGCGATCGTCGATATCATCGCCGGCGCTTCCGCGGGCGGTATCAACGGTACCATGCTCGCGCGCGCCGTGAGCCACGACCTGCCGATGGATGCATTGCGCGACCTCTGGCTCGAGAATGCCGATGTAGCGATCCTGCTTGCGCCCGACGCGCGCGCCGGGGCCTGGAGCAAGTGGTTCCTCAAGCCGTTCCTCTGGGCGGTTGCCAGGACCGGCAGTTTCCGCGCGGTCACGGACATGGAGGTGCGCCGGAAGCTTTCCTTGTTCGTACGCTCGCGCTGGTTCAAGCCACCGCTCGACGGGCGCGTGATGGCCGGCCTGATGTACGACGCGGTGACATCCATGGGCGCGGCGAAGAGCCCCCACGCCTCGCTGCTCCCCTCCGGCCAATCGCTCGACCTGTTCGTCGCGTTGACCGACTATTACGGTTATCAGCAGCTCGTACAGATTCACGATCCGCCGCTCATCCATGAGCGCGACCACCACCACATACTGCACTTTGCCTACCGTCGGCACTCGAACGGCGACGTCGAGAGCGACTTCGGCCTCGACAATGCACCGGCTCTCGCCTTCGCCGCGCGCGCGACCTCGTCGTTCCCGGGCGCCTTCCCGCCGGCCCGCATCGTGGAAATGGACGAGGTCGTGATGGAAAGGAAAGCAGGCTGGCCCCGGCGCGCGGAATTCATCGCCAAGTCTTTTCCAAACCACTTGCGCGCCGGCATCGATCCGACCACGGCCTCGTTTCTCGACGGCTCGGTGCTCAACAACAGGCCATTCCAGCAAGCGATTTCGGCGATCTACGGCCGGCCGGCGTTTCGCGAAGTGGATCGCCGCCTGGTTTACATCGATCCGCATCCGGCGCATGCGGCGCTGCCGCGCCAGCACAGAATGCCCGGCTTTTTTGCCGCATTGCGCGGCGCGCTGTCGGATATCCCAAGTTCGCAGCCGGTGACCGATGAGCTCACCCACGTGACCGAATTCAACGACCAGGTGCGGCGGCTGCGGGCGATCGTGGACAGTGCGCGCCCCCAGGTCAGTCAGTTGGTATCCAAGGTGGTGACCAGCACATTCGATCGGCCGATCTCGACGGACGACCTGCGGGCCTGGCGCGAACAGGTCAATTCCCACGTCGCGCGCGACGCGGGCTTTGCCTACCAGTCCTATGTGCGGCTCAAGCTCGCGTCCGTGCGTGCCTTCGGCGCGGAGCTGATCGTGAAGCTGCGGGGCGTGCCGGCACAATCGCCGTTGTCGCGCGTAGTGGCCGAAATCATCGACGCCTGGGCGCTACGCAAAGGCATCGTCTACGAGCGGGCCGACAGCGAGGCGCTCGAATTCGAGACCCAGACCGCGGACCATCTTCCGGCGTGGGTAAAATACCTGTTGGCCTTCGACGTGAAGTACCGCGAGCGGCGCCTGCACTTCTTGATCAAGGGACAGAACCGGCTTTATCAACTCATCGGTCAGGATCGTTTCGTCGGTCTCGATCCGCTGGTGGTCGATCGGCTCAAGCGCGAGTTCTATGTCCGCCTCGATGCGCTGCGGCGCCGCGAGAATGCTGACTTTTATAGCCGCGAGGTCCGCGACCTGGTGGCGGACACATTCCCCGCCGCGCCCTCGGCCGCGGAGGTCAAGCATCTCGAAGCCTTCGCGGCGAGGTTCGTGGCGCAGCATGTCGACCAGATCGATCGCCTGATCGAACGATTGGCCGCCGAAATCGATCTCAATGCGAGCACCCGCGAGCTCGACGATCTATTGGCGTCACTCGATCCGACCGAGTGGCATGCGGATGCACGACGCGAGGTGTTGGTCAACTATCTCGGCTTTCCATTCTGGGACGTGCTGACGTTCCCGATGACGCGTACGCGCGAGCTCAGCGAGCTCAACGAGATTCTGATCGACCGTATCAGTCCGCAGGATGCCCACGCGCTTCGCGGATTCGACGGTATCGAGAGCTTGAAAGGCATCGGGTTCGGTCATTTCGCCGCGTTCTTGTCGCGCGCCTATCGCGAAAACGATTATCTCCTCGGCCGCCTGCATGCGCTTGACCGGCTCATCGACATCGTATGCGACGCGGCGGGGATCGATCCCAAAACGGATCGGATCGACGTGTTGGCGCTCAAGAAGCGGGGGTTCGCGGCGATTCTCGCCGCCGAGGAACCCCACCTCACTCGCAGCCGGGAACTGATCGCCCGCTTGCGCCGGTCGATCGGCGAGATCGGCGGTTCGCAGGGCAAGCGAGCGGGCTAGCCGAAACGAGGAGTCACCATCGGCCGCCGCGGTTAACGAGCCGCAGAATGACCAGGAGAATAATGGCACCGATGGTGGCCACGATGATCGACGACACGATGCCGGCGCCGAGGTGGATGCCCAACTGGGGCAACAACCAACTGCCGATGAGAGCGCCGATGATTCCGATGCAGATGTCCGCGACGAGGCCGTAGCCGGTGCCTTTGACGATCTGTCCGGCAAGCCATCCCGCGATCAGGCCGACCAACAAAATGACGAGAATAGATTCATTCGACATGCTCATTTCCTCCCATTCGGCGACGCGGCGCCCCGCGGTCGCAGACCCCAGTCGATCCACCATACCGAACGCGCGGCGTCGCGGCCAGCCATCGCGGCGCGTCATCCACATGACGCCTCAAGTTGGTGGTTATCGCCGCGCGGGAGTGATGGCGACGCGATGGGTGGCCTGCGGCTCGCGTGCTTGAGTGAAAGCGCTAGCTTGCGCCTTTCAACGCCTCGGCAACCCGCGGCGCGAAGTAGCTGAGCACGCCGCAGGCGCCCGCGCGCTTGAAGGCGATCAGGCTCTCCATCATCGCCTTCTCGCCGTCGAGCCAGCCGTTCTGCGCGGCCGCCATGATCATCGAATATTCACCCGACACCTGGTAGGCGAAGGTCGGCACACCGAAGGCGTCCTTCACCCGGCGCAGGATATCGAGATAGGGCATGCCCGGCTTGACCATGACCATGTCGGCGCCCTCGGAGATGTCGAGCTCGACTTCGCGCAGCGCCTCGTCGCTGTTGGCCGGATCCATCTGATAAGTGCGCTTGTCGCCGATCAGCGTCGCCGCCGAGCCAACCGCGTCGCGGAACGGGCCGTAGAAGGCCGAAGCGTATTTGGCCGCATAAGCCATGATCGACACGTCGGCGAAGCCGGCGCGATCGAGGCCGGCGCGGATGGCCGCGACGCGCCCGTCCATCATGTCGGAAGGCGCGATGATGTCGCAGCCGGCCTCGGCCTCGACCAGTGCCTGCCGCACCAGGACTTCCACGGTCTCGTCGTTGAGTATGACGCCATCGCGCAGCAGGCCGTCATGGCCGTGGCTGGTGTAGGGATCGAGAGCGACGTCGCAGAGTACCCCGACCTCCGGCACAGTTTGCTTGATGGCCCTGATGGCACGACACACCAAATTGTCCGGATTGAGCGCCTCGCTTCCGTCCTGGTCACGGCGCTTCGGGTCGGTATAGGGAAAGAGCGCGAGACAGGGAATGGCAAGCTCGGCGGCGCGCTCGGCCTCTCGCACGGCCTCGTCGACCGAGAGACGCTCGACGCCCGGCATCGAGTCGACCGGCACGCGCGTCTTCGATCCTTCGGTGAGGAACAACGGCCAAATCAGATCATGCGCGGTCAATGCGTGCTCGCGCACGAGGCGCCGCGCCCACTCCGCCTTGCGGTTGCGGCGCGGGCGCTTGGCGAGATCGAGACCGGGCTTGCGCTTGATCTTGGTCTCGACGGGGGCGAGACGGGCTTCGACGGGACGGCCGTATTTGATGGCCATTTGTAGCGCTCCGGGTGAAGACGGCTCTTTTAGCCGGTCCGCGACACACACGCCAGCGGGGCTGCCGTGGCGCTCGAGTATCACTCCGCCGTTGCGCCCGCGAGTTTGACGAGAGCCGCCCACTTCGGCAGCTCGCTTTGCATGAAAGCGGCGAAATCCTGCGGCGTGCCGGGCTTCGCGATGGCGCTGAAGCGGATCAAGTTTGCTTTCATCTCGGCCGATTGCAGGCCGTCATTGATGGCGCGATTGAGGATGTCGACCACATCGCGCGGCGTGCCGGCCGGCGCGACCACGCCGGTCCAGGCATCGTGCGTGAAATCGGGAAATCCGCTTTCAACGAGGGTGGGCACCGCCGGCAATGCCGGCCATCGTTCGGCGCGCGCAATGCCAAGCGCTCGCACTTTACCCTCCTTGACGAGGGGGTAGAGTCCGAGCAGCCCATCAATGGTGAAATGCGTCTGTCCGGCCAAGAGATCGGTGATGGAGGCAGCCGAGCCCTTGTACGGAATGTAAGTGACGTCGATGCCGGCCTTGACTTTGAGCAGCGTGCTCAGGAGATGCGGCGGTGTGCCGAGCCCGGCGCCGTAATTAAGCTTGCCCGGATTGGCCTTGGCGTATGCGACGAACTCCTCCACGGATTTCGCCGGCACGGACGGCGCCACCACGAAGACGTGCGGCAGCAGCGAGACCGAAGCAACGGGAGCGAACAACTTGAGTGGGTCGATGTCGAGCTTCGCGTAAAGCGCGGGCGCGACGGCGAGCGAGCCGGACGATCCGAACAGCAGCGTGTAGCCGTCCGCCTCGGCGGAGGCGGCAGCTTTCGAGCCGAGCGTCGAACCCGCGCCCGGCCGATTTTCGACCACCACCTCCTGGGCGAGCCTGGTCGACAATTCGTGCGCAACGAGTCGGGCCATGGTGTCGATCGGGCCGCCCGGTGGAAACGGCACGATCATCTTGATCACGCGGTTGGGATAATTCAGCGAAGCTGCGGGGCCGACCGCAACTAGGCAACAACAGGCCGCGAACAGCGCGGCAAGAATACTGCGTCGCCTCATCGACATTGTGCTCACCCGCTCGCGTCTTCATTGTGTCTATAGCAAAGGCCGGGTTGCCCGGTAAGATCGCTGCCGTGGCTGTGCGACCGAGCGTCGCCCCGGCGCGGTCTGGCTCGTCCGCCCGACTTTGCGCGTGAGCGAGCGGGGCGATGAGATCTGCGACTGCGGCAGTGGCAGCGGCAGTGGGAGGGACGACATGCGTATCCCGGGACTGGTCCGCATCGCGGCGATCCGCGGACTTTTACAAGGGCAAGACGATCGATCTTTACATCGGCTACAGCGCCGGCGGGGGATATGACGTCTACGCTCGCGCGCTCGCCCGCCATATGACGCGCTTCATTCCCGGTAATCCCGCCATCGTGCCGAAGAATATGCCGGGCGCCGGCAGCCTCGTCCTCGCCAACTGGCTCTATAACGTTGCAGCCAGGGACGGGACCGCATTCGGTACAATCGGGCGCGGTACTGCTTTCGATCCTTTGCTCGGCTCGACGAAGGCCCAGTTCGACGCGGACAAGTTCAACTGGATCGGCAGCACGAACGACGAAGTCAGCGTGTGCGTCGCCTGGCACACGACCGGCATCGCCACGCTCGAACAAGTCATGCAGAAGGAGTTGACAGTCGGCGGAACGGGCCCAGCCGCCGACACCGATCAATTTCCCAAGGTTCTCAATGCCACCATTCACACCAAGTTCAAGATCATCGCCGGCTATCCCGGTGGCAATGACATCGACTTGGCCATGGAGCGCGGCGAGGTGATGGGGCGCTGCGGCTGGTCATGGTCGAGCGTGATCGCAACCCACAAACACTGGTTCGATGAA
>VAZL01000237.1 GCA_005883445.1 Alphaproteobacteria bacterium
GGAAGAAGCGCGGCGTGAGCCAAGGCAGCACCACGAACGCCGCGACGCCGACCGCCACGAAGACCGCCGTCTTCAGCGTGAACGGCGCGAAGATGAGACCGAGCGCGAGCACGGTTCCGAGGTCGGTGATGAAGCAAGCGGCGAGCACGGTCTTGCCGTAGTCGGTGACGTTGAAGCCGAACTCGAGCATCACAGCGTAAACGACCGCGACCGAGGTGGTGGACATCGCAACGCCCGCGAGCCAACTCGGCATTACTTCCCATCCGAGCACGTAATGGGCGCCCGCCGCGCAACCCAGAAACGGAAAAAAGAAGCTGGCGAGGCCGACCGCGACCGCCTCCTTCCATTTGAGCTTGAACACCACCGGATCGAGCTCGGCGCCGGCGAGGAACGTCAGGACGATCGCGCCGACGCCGGAGAGGAATTTGATCCAGGACTCGTCGGTCCCGAGCAGGGCCGAGCCGATGGCGGCGCCGAAGATCAGTTGCGCGACGGTGCCGACCACGATTTCGGACAGCGCGGTCGAGACGCGGAGCCAGATCGAGAGGAGGCCCGAGATCAAAGCGAGGCTCAACCAGAGCGCCGCCAGTGCCCACACGCTTGTCATGTCTTCACCTCGCCTATTCCCCCGCCGTTCCGCGCGTGGACCGGCAGACAACAAAAACCCGCCTTGCGGCGGGTCACGCACGGACTCCCACCGCGTCTATTGCGGTAGGAGTCATTAGCCATCGCAGGCGGTTTCGGGGGACTCCATCCCCATCGGTGCCGAACGCTAACGGGAGGTCGTCGGTCCGTCAATGCACCGCCGCCGTTGCCCGCGGCATCAGCGCGCCGCGATGGCGGATGACCTGCGCCGCCAGCCGGTGCGCGGCGGCCGCCGCCTCGGCCGGTCCCGTGCCGGCCATGCGCGCGGCGATATAGGCGGCGTTGAAGCTGTCGCCGGCCGCGGTGGTGTCGACCGGAACCACCACCTCCGGGACGGGAATGAATTCGTTGCGCCCGCCGCTTGCCACTAGCGCGCTGTTGGGCCCGTTCTTCACCACGATCTCGGCGATGCCGAAGGCTTGCAGCCGCTCCACGGTCGCCTCCGGGCTCGGGTCGCCCCACAACACCGCTTCGTCGTCATAAGCCGGCAACGCCATGTCGATGCGCTTCAACGCTTCCATGAACACGGCGCGCGTGCGCGATAAATCTCCGCGCCAGCCGCGCGGGCGGAAATTTCCGTCGAAGGCGACCTTCACGCCCTGCTGGCGCACCATCTCGATGAGGGCGAGGAAGCGGCCGAGCCCGGTGTTGGAATAGAGCGAAAGCGTGATGCCGGAAAAGTAGACGAGCTTTGCTTTGGTCAAGCCTTCGGCCACGCGTCCCCACTCAGGCAGTTCGAACAGGTCGCGCGCCGGTGCGTCGGCGCCCCAGTCGTAGCGTCGGCGCGTGCCGGCGGTGTCGGCATCGACCACGGTGAGGCCGGGGAGGCGGCCGCGCGTGCGCAGAACGAGGTCGCTGGCGACGCCCTCCGCGGCGGCGAGCGCCAGGATCGCCTCCGAATAGGGATCATCCCCGAGCGCGGTCGCAAACGCAGCGTCGATGCCGGCGCGGGCGAGATAGACCGCCACGTTGAAGCTATCGCCGGCGCAGCCGATGCCGAAACGGCCGTCCCCGCCGCGGACGAATTCGATCAAAGCTTCGCCCACCGCCACCACGCGGGGCCTTTGCTCGCTCATGGGTCGCTTTCCGAGGACGTGATCGAGGCGCGGGCGATCGTAGCCCGGATGAAGCGTGCGCGAAATCCAGCCATGCGCCGCTCCGCGCATACCGCGCCACGGGCTGGACGGGCCTCGATGTTACATTGTAACATGTGCGCCGCGATCGATTTGCGCGAGAGATCATGCCCACGCACGTTCCTCATCCGCACCACCACCATCATCCCGGGCAAGGCCATCCGCCGGCCTCGATCTCGCCGTCGATCCTGCGCCTGTCGGTACTGCAGCGGCTCGCCATCGCCGCCGCGCTGATCGCGCTGCTGTGGGGCGCCGTCATCTGGGCGATGAAGATCTGAGCCGATGACCGCCGCGCTGCAATTCCGCAACCTCACGCTCGGCTATGACCGCCATCCGGCGGTGCACCACCTCGACGGCGCGGTCGAGAGCGGCGCGCTGGTCGCGGTCGTCGGTCCGAACGGAGCGGGCAAATCAACGCTGTTCAAGGGCATCGTCGGCGTGCTCAAGCCGCTGGCGGGCCGCATCGAGCGCGGCGATCTCAACCCGCAAAACATCGCCTACCTGCCGCAGGCCGCCGAGATCGACCGCACCTTTCCGATCAACGTCTACGACATGGTGGCGATGGGGCTGTGGCGGCGCACCGGTTCCTTCGGCGGCATCGACCGCGCCGCGCGGGCCTCGATCGAGAAGGCGATCGCCGCCGTCGGCCTCACCGGCTTCGAGGATCGCGGGATTTCGACGCTCTCGGGCGGCCAGATGCAGCGCATGCTGTTCGCGCGCCTGCTGCTGCAAGACGCCCGCGTGATCGTGCTCGACGAGCCGTTCAACGCGGTGGACGCCAAGACCTCGGCCGACCTGTTCGACTTGGTACGGCGCTGGCACGGCGAGCGCCGCACCGTACTCACCGCCATGCACGACCTCGATTTCGTGCGCGCGAACTTCCCGGAGACGCTGCTCTTGGCGCGCGAGCCGGTCGCCTGGGGGCGCACCGCGAGCGTGCTGACGCCGGAAAACCTGCTCACCGCGCGCCGCATGTGCGAGGCCTTCGACCAGGCGGCTGCGCTGTGCGCCGACGAGCAAGCCCCTGTGTCGCCGCGCGGCGGCGAGGTCGCGCGCGCTGGCGATCCCGTGCGCGAACGTGGCGTCGCGACACAGGACTGACGGAAAGCGAGGCGGACGTCCGTGTCGATGCTCAACGCCATCTTCATCGCTCCCTTCACCGAGTTCGAGTTCATGCGCCGGGCGCTCGCGGGCGCGCTGGCGCTGGCGCTCGGCGCCGGCCCCATCGGCGTGTTCTTGATGCTGCGCCGCATGTCGCTTGTCGGCGACGCCATGGCCCATGCCATCCTGCCCGGCGCCGCGGTCGGATTCTTGCTGTCCGGCCTCAACCTGTTCGCCATGACCGCGGGCGGGCTCATCGCCGGTTTCGTTGTCGCCTTGCTGACGGGTCTGGTCGCGCGCACGACCGAGCTCAAGGAAGACGCCGCGCTCGCGACCTTCTATCTGCTCTCGCTCGCGGTCGGCGTCACGATCATCTCGCTGAAGGGAACCAACATCGACCTATTGCACGTGCTGTTCGGCAACGTGCTCGCGCTCGATGATCAGACGCTGTTGCTGATCGCCGCCAACGCCACCATCACCTTGATCGTGTTGGCCGTGATCTACCGGCCGCTGGTGATCGAATGCGTCGATCCCGGCTTCATGCGCACGGTCAGCTCCGCCGGCGGCCCCGCGCACCTGGCGTTCCTCGTTCTCGTGGTCGTCAACCTGGTGAGCGGCTTCCACGCGCTCGGCACCTTGCTCGCGGTCGGCATCATGATGCTGCCGGCGGCGATCGGACGCTTCTGGGCCCGCGACACCACGCTGATGATCCTGATCGCCACCGCGAGCGGCGCAGTCGCGAGCTACGCCGGGTTGCTCGTCTCGTTCCACTTCGGGGTCGCGTCCGGTCCGGCGATCATTTTGGTCGCCGGCGAGCTCTACCTGACCTCGTTGCTGTTCGGCCGCGTCGGCGGCCTGGTGCGCCAGCTCTTCCCGGGTCGCCACCTCGAGGCATGACGATGAGGCCCAAACCGTAAAGGAGGATGCGATGCTGACCCGACGAGAGGCGCTTGCTGCGACCGCGCTCGCCGCGCTCTTTGTTGCCGCTTCCGCGCGCGCTCAGGATCGGCTCAACGTCATTGCCAGCTTCTCGATCCTGGGCGACTTCGTGAAGAACGTCGGCGGCGACCGCGTCGAGGTCGCAACATTGGTCGGCCCCAACGGCAATGCCCACGTCTACGCGCCCTCGCCCGGCGACGCCAAGAAGGTTGCCGATGCCAAGCTCGTGTTTGTCAACGGGCTGGGCTTCGAGGGCTGGCTCGAGCGGCTGGTCAAGGCATCGGGCACCAAGGCGCCGATCGTGGTCGCGACCAAGGGCATCAAGCCGCTCGAGCGCGCCGGCGAGCACGGACACGATCACGACCATGGACGGGCGGACCCGCACGCCTGGCAGTCGGTCGCCAACGCGAAAATCTACGTCGCCAATATCCGCGACGCGCTCATTGCCGCCGATCCCGCCGGCAAGGACGCCTACCTCGCCAATGCCGCGGCCTACCTCGCCAAGCTCGACGCGCTCGAGCGCGACGTGCGCGAGGTGGTCGCCAAAATTCCGGCCGATCGCCGCCGCGTCATCACCAGCCACAGCGCCTTCGGCTATTTCCAGGATGCGTATGGCGTGAGCTTCACCGCGCCGCAGGGGGTGTCGACCGAAGCCGAGGCATCGGCCAAGGATGTCGCCGCGATCATCGCGCAGGTCAGGAAGCAGAAGGTGGCGGCGGTGTTCCTGGAAAACGTGACCGACCCGCGCCTGGTCGAGCAGATCGCGCGCGAAACCGGCGCCAAGGTCGGCGGCACGCTCTATTCCGACGCGCTGACCGACGACAAAGGCGACGCCACCACCTACATCGACCTCATCCGCCACAACCTGCGGCAGCTCGCATCGGCGCTGGTGAGCTGATTAAGAGTACTATCTCCAGGAGGCAGGGTGGGCGACGGCGTTCACCGTTGCCCAAGAGTTAGGTCATGCGCGGGCAGAAGCGCGTCGAAGACGCGCGTAAACGCGCTTACGCCCCGCGCATCCATCTTCTTTGCAAGAAGTCTTCCCGAGATGGATGGATTGCCGGGTCAAGCCCGGCAATGACGGCTTTGCTCTGGGGCCTCCGGCTGGAGCCGATACGATAGCATCCGGCGACGGATGCATATATACGAGGGCCAAACGGAGTTGCGCGATGTCCGACAAGGTCCCCGTCACCGTGCTCACCGGCTATCTCGGCGCCGGCAAGACCACGCTGCTCAACCGCATCCTGTCGGAGCCGCACGGGCAGAAGTACGCCGTCATCGTCAACGAATTCGGTGAGATCGGCATCGACAACGACCTCGTCGTCGGCGCCGACGAAGAAATATTCGAGATGAACAACGGCTGCATCTGCTGCACCGTGCGCGGCGACCTCGTGCGCATCATCGACGGGCTGATGCGCAGGAAGGGCAAGTTCGACGCCATCATCGTCGAGACCACTGGGCTCGCGGACCCCGCGCCGGTGGCGCAGACGTTCTTCATGGACGACAATG
>VAZL01000238.1 GCA_005883445.1 Alphaproteobacteria bacterium
TCCCTTGATGACTTCAAACTCCGTCTGTCCGCCCTTGGTCCAGAACCGGATGTCGAGTTTATGCTTGCCGATGCGAAGATCGCGCATCGTCAAATCTGGCAGCCAAGCCGGAAGCGACGGGTCGACATAGAGCTTATCGCGCGGGGCATCTGGGAGAAATCCCAACAGGGCCTGGGTCAGCATGAAGACGGAACCCGCCGCCCACGCTTGGGGCACGTTCGCCCCCAGATACTGGACCGGGAAGTTGGTCTCCGTGCGCTCGGCCGCGGTGTAAAGTTCCGGCAGCTGATTGAGCAGGAAATGGCTCGCCGCCACGCTCACGTCGTGCGCGACCCGCGCCGCCTCCGCGCTAAAGCCATAGAATTTGAACCCCATGGCGATGATGGCGTTGTCGTGCGGCCACACCGAGCCGGTCTGATAGTTGTACGGATTGAATGCCCGATGATCGGCGGATAGCGTGCGGATACCCCAGCCCGTCCACATGTCGCGTGCCATCAGGCGGTCCACCACCTTCTTTGCACGCTCGGGGGGCACGATCCCACACCAGAGGCAATGCCCGGGGTTGGATGCGACCGTCAGCACCTTGTTCTTGTTTCCATCGAGCGCGTAGACATAAAATCCCAATTCCTCATCCCAGAAGGCGTCGTTGAACCGCTCGAACAAAGCGGCAGCCTTGGCACGCAGCGCCTTCGCGCGGTCAGGCTTTCCGAGCGCCTCGAAAACCTCAGCCATGCGGACCCAGGCACTGTAGACGTAGCCCTGCAACTCGCACAGCGCCTTCGGCCCCTTCACAAGCGAGCCATCGGGATACATGACCGCATCGCCCGAATCCTTCCAGGCCATGTTCTCGTAGCCGACTGGGGAGCGCGTCTGGTACTCCTGAAACCCATCGCCGTCGCGGTCGCCGTATTTGTCGATCCAGGCGAGGCATCCTTCCGCCGTCGGCATATGCCGCTCCAACAGCTCTCTGTCGCCGGTCGCACGCCAAGCTGCGTGCAGGGTTATCAGATAGAGCGGCGTCGCATCCGCGGTTCCGTAATAGGGTGTGTGCGGGACGAGCTTGAAATGCGCAAGCTCGCCATAGCGCAGTTCGTGGAGGATTTTGCCTGGTTCGGCATCGCGGTATGGGTCATCGTCCTTGGCTTGCAGTGAGCCCAGAATCTCCAACGCGCCGCGAGCGAATTCCGGATAGATCAGGACGTTCTGCAGCGAAACGATCAGGCTGTCGCGGCCGAACGGGGCAACGAACCACGGTAGCCCGGCAGCAGGTAGGAACACCATATGGTCCGTGCCCTTGATCGGCAGACGCAGCGCAGCCATGTCCTCCAGCGCTTGGTGAAAGAGACGGTAGAATTCTTCGTTGCTTGTTCTGATCTTGACCACGGTCTTGAGCCATTCCGCCATCGTCGGGAAAAGGCGGGACTCGTGAGTTTTCCCGACACAATCGCGCGGCGCGTGAAGCTCCTGCTGGCGATCCTCGAGCGTATACAGCAAGCAGGCATGCCAAGCCTTGCCGGGCTCAAGCGCGACCTCGAAGCTGAGCCGTCCATTGGCGGAAACGGCCTTGCTCGTTGCACGCGACACTGTGATCGTCAGCGAGCGGTGAAAATCACGGTTTGAATACGCGGTACGAAGCTTCTGCCGCCGCTCCGACCATTCGGTGGTGATCTGGCCGCGGCGTACGATCTTGCCCGACTTCACCTCGAAAATGTCGGCAAAGTCGCATCGCAGCGCGACTTCGAGCTGAAAGCGCACCGGCTTCAAGCCGTTGTTGGTGACATCGAGATCTTCGTGCATGCCGCCGATGATCGATCGGCTGATCGTGAGGCCGATGGTGCGTGGCGGGATCGGACCGTCTTCGGTGAGAATGGATTTATTGGTGAGGAAGATGCGCGCGGCATGATAATTGACGGGACCACCGTTTAATAGCTCCCACGGTTCGCCGTTGGCATAAATCGTCCAGTTGCTGATTATCCGTGTGTCGAGAAAGTAGAGGCCCTTCTCGCTCGGCCAGTTGATGTGCCCGTCCGGCTCGCTGACGAGAACCGTCTGACCCTGATGGATGGCGATCTGTGGGGGGCCGACTTGGACCTTGAATGCCATGGTGTCGTCCTAATCGTTGCACGCGGCGCGCCGGCGCGGCCGAGTTAACGCGGCAGGTCGGACATCGCGTGACCTGGAAACTTAGACGGGTCCTTGGCCGCATCCTAGAGGAGAGGATGGCCGGTTGGCTCACGCCCTGAAAAAGGGCTTCAACGAGGACCTCGCGCGCAAGCGCCTGCTCCACCTCGGGGCGGAAGTCCGCGACCTATCCGGAGCGGCCGCCGAGCCCGAACGGCGGTCCAAAGCCCTGGCGGGCACTCGCCAAGAGACCAATCAGGCAACGCGCGCGAAGTGAGGTCGCCGCCACGGGTCAGCGGCAAAGACGTCGAGCACCGGCCAATCCTGCGGGCGGAGCTCGGTCACGGACCCCAGATGCAACGGAACTCGCCGCGCTAGCCTGCCGCATGCGAATATTCGGCTGATGCAACCGCGGCGCTTCGGTCCCGCCGCCTGCTCCCATTGCGAACAAGTCGCTTGATCGACTTGTCGCGCGCATGTTGCTTGGCCGCCCTGAGCGCAATCGGCCCCACATTCGCAAGGAACACTTTTTCATGGGCGCGCGTGAGTGTCTCGATGGCCTGTTTCAACGACAGCCATTTCACCGCCTTGATGTCGTACATCAACTCCCGCACCGGCCCGCCGACGGCTCGCATGTGCCAGAACTGAACGATCTTGATGTTGCCGTCGACCGCATATGACATCGAACCGAGAAACCGGCGAACCGAAACCCGGTGTCCGGTCTCTTCCATCACCTCTCGCCTGGCAGCGGCAACTGCCTGCTCGCCGGGATAGAGCTTGCCTTTTGGCAGGACCCAGGACTTGTCCCTTCGCAATCGCACGACGGCGATGCGCGGTCTGGAGCCTTCACGTAGCAAAATCCCACCCGCAGCCAGAATCGGCGCGCGGGCCTTCGCCGAATCAGTCATGTCAAAAGCTATGCCGGACGAACTGGCGCAGAGCAAGCGCAGAATTCGCGCAGCCGAGGCTTGGCCCGAATCTGTATCGATACTCTGATTAAGCCAACGAGCGCAGGTCGAGCGCCAGCGCGATCCAAGCGACGCCGTAAAAGACCAATTCGATTCCGACGAATAGGCCGATGACCCACAGCCCCGAGACCGGCCATTGCGCCAGGACGAGGATGCCGAGCAACAACGTGATGAGACCATTGAGAGTGTGCCAGCCCCAGTCCGGCAGGGAAATCACGAACGGAGTGATCAACTGGAACAGGCCGGCGACCAGAAAGAACGCTCCCATCAGCAAGGTCAAAATCTCGGCGGTGACCAGCGGGCGCCACAGGATCAAAATACCGATCACCCCGAAGAGGACCGCGCCCAGCCAATGTTGGAACAGGCCGGCCCATTTGCCAACCATGATCGCTTGGACGATCTCAATGCCAGCCGCAATCACCAGCAGCCACCCGAAAAACAGCATGGAGACGACCGTGGCCGCCACGGCGCGCACGATTGCGAGAATCCCGAGCAGCGCCAAGCCGATGCCGAAAGCCAGAAACCAGCCCCAGTTATGGATGATCTCCGCAGGAATTCGCACATCCAGAGTCTGAATCTCGCTCATGGCGTATCTCTCCGCTTGCAAAAGGCGCGACGTCCTATTCCTGTCGTTAAACTCATCCTCCCAGTACATTCTGTTTGGCTCGGCACTCGAACGCAAGCTCGTCCGGGGAGGCTGCCACAACGTCTTGCGCTTTCGACGCTGGTCGTCGGCGCCCGCGGCGCGACGGTACAAGCGCATTGATACGGGCTGCCGAGTGTCGGGATTTGACGGGGCACCGCACCGACGCGGTGGATTCGCAGTAGTTAGTGGGGACGCACAAGCGCGCGCAGCCGTGGCGACGCTATCTGTTCTTCGTCAGCTCATAGGGTAAGGCTGGGAACGCCACCTCACCTCCGTTCGGGGTCGCTTCGATCGCGCCCACAGCCGTCCGAGGTCCTGGATCCATACGATCACGTGACGCTCGATCCCCGCGATGCTCCGCCTTTGAATCTCGAAGTTCGCACTTGCCGCAATGACGGCGTCGGCATTCGTTGCGTTGTTCGCCTTGTACCAGGTGAGAAGCACGGCGATCCCCATCATCGCCACGATTCCGGCGAGATCGATGGCAAGCTGAGTCAGAATATTGTCGCGGAAAAAGGTCAGCAGGATATAACCGAGCACTGAGAGAACGATACCGAGACAGAACACCTGCAGCGAATGCTGGCCGCAGCGGATAATCAATTGAGCGACACGCCAACGCAGGACGCCACTGTCGCGACCGACGAAATGTGCCACAGTTACCGCAAGTGCAAGGAAGCTGATTAGGCGTAACGGTGCGAGATTGCTTTTGTCCGCGACTAAGGGCGAGAGCTCACGCGACAACAAGCCCGGGAACGCATCATAGGCCCCGTGGATGGTCCACGAGATACTGACGATGCCAATCGCAACCGTAATGGCGATCGCAAGTTTCGGTAGCCACGAGCCTTGCCCCGGGAACACCCAACGACTGTGTTGGGAATATCCGGCCGTCGCGCCAATTACGAAGAGGAACTGCCAGGCGAGGGGGTTGAAGAACCACGCCTCATTGTCGGGATAGCTGTGCGGCTGCCAACCGAAGCGCAATGTCAAGAGATAGAGCGCGCCGGAGAGGATCAATGGCAGCGGCAGGCACCGCTGCAACAGTAGCAGTACTACGGGAAACACCCCCAACAAGATCATGTAGATCGGCAAAATGTCGAGGAACTGAGGTTGATACTGCAGCAAAAGAACCTTGATGATCGCGACTTGCGGTTCGTCGATAAAATTATCGATCCCAAAGTCCTCGCTGTAGGTTTGATGGAGGCTGAGGGTTGCGTAACACACCTCCGCGGCAAGGATCACGAATATGAAGATGTGCGCGACATAGAGCTGCCAAATCCGGCGACAGATCTGGCCCGTTGCGGCGACTCCTCCCTGCCGTTGCAAAGCCCTTCCATAAACTGTGGCCGCGGCGTAACCCGAGATAAAGATAAAGACCTCGGCAGCGTCGGAAAATGCGATCGAATGCAGCGTTACATACGACAAGACATTATTTGGAATGTGGTCGATGAAGATGAAAAGGAGAGCCAGACCGCGAAAAAGGTCGAGTCTCAGATCGCGCCGGCTCTGCTGATTGAGATCCGAGAGCCGTGCTGGCTTCTATGCTCGGACAATTGCCTGGCTTCACGCATGGGATGCAACGCGCACCATTTCGCCGTGGGTGGCTGTCTTGGTCGATACCGCCCCTCGAAAAACGACCCGCTATCGACGCGGCGCGCGTGCTGTTTGGCGCCGAGCTAAAAATGCAATCGCAGTCTGACGGGCTTCACCCAAGTCGGACCGCGGTTCGGCGTGCGCGAGAGCCCCGTCCTCGCCGACGGTGAACCGGTACGTCTCGTAAGTTTGTCTGTTCACCACGAAAATGTTGGGATGTTCATGACACACGACTTCAAAGCTCATAGTCCCCCCCCTGCACAGCGCAAAACGCGCACCGGAAGCGTGGCCGCCGGCTGGAAGTAATTTCTTAATCGATGTCTTTTGTGCAGCTTCCCACCCCGGGCAGCGCCGCGACTACAGCAACGACAAGCGTCGCTTCCGGGGCTCAATAAAGGCGGAAATGAGAAGATTCTTTGCAAAGAATCAAACCGGCATACCCAGGTTTCCCGGCATGGAGATGCCGCTTCAACCGGAGAACCGACAAGTTCCTTTCGCGGATCGCGCGCTCCCGCGGACCATTTTCGCCGCCCGTCGCTGAGGCGCGCCGTTTCAGTCGGAAGGCTCCGTTTTCATGCCGCGACCGATCGCAAATTGACCGACCGGACCCTCGATGTGGAAGTCGATACCCGTCATCTTCGCGAACAGATCAATATTCGAGATCCCGATCGCGCATCCGCCCAGCCCCAGATCGTTCGCCATCAGGTAGAATGTTTGCATCAGTGCACCGACATCCTTGAGAACGAGCGCATAGGCGATCGAGCTGTACTTCCATGAAACCCGCCCAAAGCGCGCCGCGATCGTGATCAGGATCTGAGGCGCGGTGGGCGCGTCCATCGCGAATTGGGCTCCCCTCAACAGCGCGTCGAACTCATGCGGGCGGACGCTGATCGGCACTAGCGCGTGTCCCCCAGCGTCGTAATGATAGAATCCTCGTGCCAGGCCTTCGCATGTATCGACAGCCAGATAGAGCTCGAGCTCATAGCTGCCGCCCCCCGAGGGATACGGCCTCGGCGCATAGGCCACCAGCGGGCCGCCGTCGTAGGCGCTGCTGCTAAATCTCGTCTGCACACGCGCGGTGCCGTCGAGAAACCGCGAAAGCTCAGCGAGCGTGATCGGCCGCCGATCATCGAAGCTGCGCGTCGAGTGACGCGCGCGCAAGAGCTTCGCCGCTGGCGAGATTGCCTCCGGCTGCGCGGCCGAGAACTTGCGCAGATGGACCCGCTTTCCGGGCCAGCGGGGCCGCACCGCCGGCAGCGGAGCCATGACCCCTGCATACGGATATGTTCCGCCCAGGGGGTTGGCGTGTCGGCCTTCCGTGCTGCGCGCGTGGAATAGCAGATCGTGGAAATCCCAGAGAATGAGGTTGTCGTCGCCTTCGGCCGGCCGCAGCCCGCTGTCGCGAGCGGCGTCGACCTTGAATAGGATCTGGCAATCCACCAGCAGGGCTAGAAGCTCCAATCCGGGAAAACCGTCCCGCCGGCGTAGCTGCTTGACTTGTTGCGGTGAAGATAGGGTCGCCAGGGCGGCCGCAATCTGCGGATTGCAAATTCTGAACAGCGCGCCGGCGCGCGGTGACTCCAGGACCATCTCATTAGCCCGCCGGCGCATATACGCGAACCGCGACAGCACGAGAACATCGGCGTTGCCGAGCGGCGGCGTTTGCGGCCAATAGTCGGGAAGTTGCGGTTCGATGACGACTTGATCCTCGCCGTGGGGGCGGCCGAGGGAGTACTCCAATAGCCCGTGCCGGGCCAATCGCCGGACCAGCAGGTGAATCTCTTTTTCGACGCTTCGGCGTTCCGATGCAAACGAGCTAAGCGGCCAACCCCTGCGCAGCTCCTGTGCGCCAGCCGCCGCACCTGCGCCGAACTGTCCAAAGCCCACCAAGTAGCCGCCGAGGCAGGCGACGATGTTTCCATCCGCGCGCGCCTCGAGTGTGACATGAGCGCTGAGCCGGGCGGATAAGGTTGCAGCCCGCCGCCCTCGCTTTATTCCGGGAGCGCGCAAGCCAATTGACCCTCAGGTCTGGGGGTGAAGCGGATTGAGCTCGCTTTCCGACAGCGGCCGGTCTTGCCATCCGAGCTTGACCGGCACATCGTAAAGTCGGCCACGTGCGAAGCGGCGATAAAAATGCCGCAGTCCCGGAACGATCACTCTGGCGACCGGGACATCGATGTCGGGGCGCGTCTGATCGAGGACGAGGAAATCGAGGCCCGCGCGCTTGGCGAGATCCACGCAGGCCCTCACCTGCTCGCGCGTGTCGAGACTGCCGAACTTCGAGCCGAAGTCCGGTCGGACGACCGCAGCACCGCTCGGCGTTAAATAGGCATGGTCCTGCAGCCGAAATGGAGGCGTGGCGATACCATCGTTCGATTCTTGGCTCGACGGGTTCGGGTCCCGGCCGCCCATGAGGCCGATGGACAGAAATTGGTTGAGCTCGGTCATCGCGCGTAACGCCGCGATCCGCGCATCGAAATGCGAGCCAGAACCGAACTCGACAAATTCTTGCGAGTTTTCCATCCAGTGCGTTATGGTCACAAAGCTCGGAATCCCGAGATCGCTGGTGACGTCGAGCATCCAGAGGCGGCGTCCGGTTTCGGCAAGCTGGATTTTCAGATCACGGATGTAGGCTTCATCGAACTGGCCGAGATCCACTTCCGCCCGTTGCAATCGATTGTACCACCAGATCGCGTATGCATCCCGTTCCACCAACTCGAGGAACCCTTGAACGATTGCCTCCCCGAGCGTGTTGCCGGCCGCGCAGCCGTTGGAATCCGCATGGACATGGTAGGCGGCAGGCGGGCCCCGGTAGAAAAAATATAACAGGCTGGTCGGAAGATATTTGAACCGTTCGTCGCGCAGGGACCAGACCGGCGACCATTCGATCTCCGCCGATCGATCGAAGGGGGTCGGCATCGGCATCGACGGGTCTGCGTCGATCGTCTGCGCCTGATCCTGCCGGTCCTGCGCGTCGCTGAACAGCAAGACATCGTTGGGTAGAATGGCATCGCCCGATGGGAAATCCGTGAACCGCCGGGTCACTCTGATCTCGTCGCCCTGAAAAATCCCGGAATAGCGCTCGATCGCCTCCATGAGCGCGCTGGCTTCACCCTGCTCGGCAGTGCTGCCCTTGCCGAAGCTGCCGCCGCTCAGCCCCGCCTTGAGCTCATTGACCGTCCTCGCCGGCCCCGAAAAATTGTGCGTGGCAAGGTAATTGGTATTCATGGGCAAATCGGCTTCAATCCGCTCGAGCCGCGAGACCACGCCGGTAAGGGGGCTCACGTGTTTGCGGAAACGTGCGACCGTGGCCCGCGACGAAACGGTCCGATAGCCCCCGCTCGTCATGACCAGCTTGCCGCCGGCGCCAAGTTCGACCGGCACCGGCGCACGGCGGGGGTCGCGCAACTTCTTGCGGCCGCAGGCCGCGCATTGCGGACGGGCCGCCACGTAATGCTTCACAATGGTCGCGCCCAGCAGGTCGAGGCTGATGATGTGATCGCGCACGTCCGTACGGAAGTCGGTAGCGATCGCTTTTGCGATCTCGACGGCCGCAAGCTGAATGCCGCTCTGTCCGACCATATCGCGGGCAAGCGGCGAAGTGGCGACGCGGCGCGCCCCTCCGCGGTCAAGAAGCGCCTTGATCTCTCGGTTGCGTCTCATGCGTTCGGCAAGACAAGCCCAGCACGCGCTCTTACCCGGTCTGAGCACTGGTCCCACCAAAGGGAAAATGCCGCACGGTTGGACGAGAACCCAAGGTGTGCAGTCCGACAAATGCTCCCGGTTCAATTCGGCCAGCTGTCCTTCGAGATAATCGCTCACCAGCGTGACCGTCAGGTCGGCTGAACGCTTCACGACGCGAACG
Organism: Alphaproteobacteria bacterium; assembly: GCA_005883445.1. Classification (GTDB taxonomy): domain Bacteria; phylum Pseudomonadota; class Alphaproteobacteria; order Rhizobiales; family Xanthobacteraceae; genus VAZQ01. The sequence goes on from VAZL01000238.1 coordinate 9,191, forward strand.
CCCAGCCCCCTCAAGGCGGCGCCGAGCTCGGCTGCACCCTGCACGTCGATCGAATGAATGCGCACGCGACATTTCTGGAGATTTTTCTTCGCGATCTCGGGCGACAGGCCCAGGCTCGCCCAATAGGCGGCTACGGTATCCGCCGGAGCGCGAGGTTTCGCGATGATAAAGCGGCGATCGACCAGCCGCTTCAGGGCTTCGTGGATCTTGTCGGAAGGGAAATTCTGCTCCAGCGCGCGAACGAGCTCCCGAAAACTCTTTCTACCCTCGCCTATCGCGGAAGCGAGCGCGCAATAGAGCTCGCCGTGAAGAAAGAACTTGCGGTCCTCGGAATAGAGGCACACGACCTTGGACGGCAGCACATAGACGGTGAAATTCGGCGCGAACCGCGGAACATTCTTGCTGTCATGCTGCGCAATGCGATCGCGGTGATCGCCTGTCATGCGGTGAGCACGCGCGTTTCTACGCCTATCGCGACCAGTCCGGATCGCCATTGCAAGACACGTATTCTCGAGCTTGCGAGAGCGCCGCCGTCTCGCTCGGGCGCTGGCGTTTCTCGCTAGGATTGACCATCTACTCGGCCATCATGTGGCGCCGCAAACAACACATAATTGGCCGGGTCGAACCTGGTCAACCCGGCCATGACCTTGCGTTTGTCAACTAAATCGGAGCGCGCCAAGTCTAGCAGATACGGCAAACTCCCCACGACAAGCAGCAGCCGCAGCCTCCGCAGCCGCAGCCTCCGCACCCGCCTCCGCAGCGGCAGCCTCTGCCGCAGCCCCTGCAGCCGCAGCCTCTGCCGCCGCAGCCTCTGCCGCAGCCTCGGGCAAACTTTTCGCCGAGTCGGGGCGTTCCGGCGTTTTCTTTGTCGAAGACGTAGAACGTCCCCAAGCTGACGTCGGCGACTTCTTCCTCACTGAGAGTGATTTGGGGCGGGGAGGTATCCCACGACGGTATATCCGCCGCCGGCACAGCGGTTGCCGCGGATGCGCCGCCCGCCAACGACAAAGACACACCGACAACCCCAACCATCGGTACGGCTTCCTTCGGATATTTGCGCTTCGAAGCACGCTTCGTCTGCGGCATAGTTAAGTCCTCCCACGCCTGCTAGCGAATATTCGACGCCCGAATTCGTACGCTTTGC
>VAZL01000239.1 GCA_005883445.1 Alphaproteobacteria bacterium
AGCATCCCCTGCTGCTCCTTCCATTTCGGAAGTAGATCGGCCGACTTGGGGTCCTGCAGCGGGATGCGGCCCATGACGCGGAAGCGGGTGGGATAGCGCTTCACCGCCTCGAGCGCGTAGTCGTTCCGGTCGCCAGGCCAGGACGGCGGGACGATCACCGCGCGATCCACGCCGGCCTCGTCCATCATCGGCACCAGCCGCTCGATGGTGAAAGGTTCCGGCAACTGGGGCTGGAGCCCGGAAACCCATTTCCAGTCCGGCGACTCCGCCTTCCACAAATGGACCTGCGCATCAACGATCAGGCGTCGGTTGGCCTGAGCGGCGGCCTTGTGCGGGCCTTGCGTCGCCAGGGCCGCGCCTGCGCCAAGCATACTCGTGACAAAGCCGCGTCGAGTCGGCATGGATCGATCCTCCCTCAGGTTCGCTGCGACGGCGTTCATTCAGCGACGCCACCTTGCCAACCGATTGTGCGATTTTCCGACCCCCGGCCACAACAGCATTAAATGGGAGGACGGCCTTGAAATGACGTAAGAGGCCGCCCTTCAGGGCGGCCTCGGTCTGTGAGCGGATAGGGCGGCGATGAACTATTATGGATTCACGTCCTCAGACTGCATGTCGGATTTCGGTCCAAAAGCGGCCGCCGCGGCATACCGCCTACGCCCTCCCAGCACGTCGGGGAGGGTGCAAGCGCATAAAGGACCACGCTCGATTCATCCCGCGGAGCATCTGGACTTCGCCTCTCCCCCGCGCAAGACTTTCCGAAAAAGCTGCTCCCAGGGAGGTTCCAATGACGATGCCCCGGATGCTTCCGGCCTTTCTGGCCGCTGCCTTCGCGCTCGCTATCGGCCCAGCGCGGGCTGAGATGAAGAGCCAGTGGCTCAAGTACAGTCACGGCGAAACCAAGCTCAAAGCCTATATGGTCTACGAGGACCAAGTGGCCGGCAGGCGTCCTGCCGTGCTGATGATCCATGCGCGCGAGGGCATCACGCCGAAGACTCTGCGGCTCGCCGAGACCTGGGCCAAGCTCGGCTACGTGTCGTTCGCAGCCGATATATTCGGCTACGGCCAAGGCGTGCTGCCGAAGGACGTCGCGGAAATGCAGGCGCAGACCGCGATCTACACCAAAGACCGCGCGCTGATGCGTGCGCGGACTCAGGCGGGGTTCGATGCACTCGTCAAGAACCCGATGGTCGACGCGTCCAAGGTCGCGCTCATCGGCTACTGCTTCGGCGGCGCGGTGGGCGTCGAGTTCGGCGCAACGGGCGCGCCGCTCGTTGCAAATGTCGCGATCCACGGTTCGTTCCGCGACCATGAGGCAGGATGGGCGAAGAACGCCAAGGGCATGTACCTGATCCTGCACGGCGCCGAGGACGAGGGCTATCCGCTCACGACGGTCGACCGCGTGATCCAGGAGCTGCGCGCGTCCAAGGTCCCCTTCCAGTTGGAGGTCTACAGCGGTACTGGTCACGGCTTCTCCACCCCGAAGAACAAGGCAGAGGAGCGCGCCAACGCGCAGTCGATCGCCTCGACCACGCGAACGCTCAAGGAGCTTTTCGGTATCTGATCGCGGCGGTCAGGCCTGTGGAGCGATCCCGTCACCTCACGAACGGGGATCGCTTGTTCTTCCTGAGCAGATTAATTGCCGGACGTGAGAATCTCCAGTAATCGATTGATCGCCGACCACTGACTTCTGAAACTTGTTACTTCGACGCCTTCTGCAGGTAAGCGATCAGATCGCCGCGGTCGGCCGCGTTCGGCATGCCGGCATACGGCATGCGATTGGCGGGCACCGTCGCCTGTGAATCGGCGATGAACGTGTCGAGGGTTCCCTCCGTCCAGATGATGCCGCTGCGCTTGAGCGCCGGCGAGTAGCGGTAATCGTCGAGCTCGCCGGCCTTGCGGCCGAAGATGCCGTAGAGGGTCGGCCCCACGCCGTTTACGCCGCGCTCGATCGAGTGGCACGCCGCGCAGTCCTCGTAGAGCTTTTCGCCACGTGCGGCGTCGCCGCCGGCCCGCGCCGCGCCGGCTGCGGTCACCAGCGCCACCGTCCATAGGAGCATTCTTCCGCGCATCGCGAGGTCCGTCATCATGCCGGCACCAGCGGCCCGGGATTTTTGACGTAGCGGTTCTTGATCGCGTCGGCGGTCCAGTAGGCGAGCGCGCCCACCGGCCCGGTCGGGTTGTATGACGCATTGTGCGCAAACACGTTCGCGCCGACGGCGAACAGGTTATGGCAATCCCAGCTCTGCAGGTACTTGTTGAGCGCGCTGTCGCGCGGATTGGTGCCCATGATGGTGCCGCCAGTATTGTGCGTGCTCTGATACGGCACGACCGTCCAGGGTTGGGTGCGGGCGGTGGCCTGGTTCAACCTGGTGGGGTTCATGGACTTGGCGATATCGTTGATGACCTGCGCGGCGTGTTGTCCCATCTTGTGCTCATTCGCCTTGTAATCGAAAGTCATCCGCATCAAGGGTTGGCCGAACGCGTTGCGATAGGTCGGGTCGAGATCGTAGTAGTTGTAGCGGTTCGCCATGACGCTGCCGCTGGCGTTGATGTTCATGGCGGTTTGGTACCATTTCGCCGTTGCCGCTTTCCAAGCTTTGCCCCACTGCGGCGTGCCGCTGGGCACCGGCCGGTAGCCGATAGGCAGTGCGGTATTGAAGCCAGCGCCAATGTTGTACCCGCCGACGAAGCCGTGCGGGCCGCGATCGAAATCCCAGTTGATGTTGAAGTCGTCGATGGTGGTGTTCGACCCGCCGGCGTTCATGAACGGGTTGAAGTGCCGGCCTTCGAAGAAGAGGGTGGCGCCGGCGCCGGTTTGGTAGCAGTAGCTCTTGCCGATGACGCCGGTCTGCGCGACCGGGTCGTAGGGCTGGCCGATCCCCGAAAGCAGCATCAGGTGCACGTTGTTGATGGCATAGGCGCAGAGCAGGACCATTCCCGCTGGCTGCTCGAACTCCTCGCCGTTGAGCACGTTGGTGTAGGTCACCCCGGTCACGCGCTTGCCGTCCGAATCCTTGAGCACCTTCGTCACCCACGCATGCGTGCGCAACTCGAAGTTCGGATTGCGCATCGCAATCGGGATCACGGTGATATGCGGGCTGCCTTTCGCGTTGGCCTCGCAGCCGAAGCGCTGGCAGTAGCCGCAATATTGGCAGCCGCCGAACTTCGATCCATCCGGATTGGTGTAGGCGCGTGACGCGTTCGCGGCCGGTCGTGGAAACGGATGATAACCGTTGTTGTTGGCGGCTGCGGTGAACATTTCGCTCGCCAGGATCGGCGTGAGCGCAGGCAGCGGATATTCACGCTCGCGCGGCGCTTCGAACGGATTGCCGCCCGGCTGGATTTGCCCGCGAATGTTGCCCGCCTTGCCTGAAACCGCCGCCGTGTATTCGAACTTGTCGTAATACGGCTCGAGCTCGGCGTAGGTGATACCCCAATCCTGTATCGTCATGTCGGTCGGAATGAAGTTCTTGCCGTAGCGCTCCTCGTAGAGCGTGCGCACCCTGAACTCCATGTCGGTCCAGCGCCAGGTGTGACCGCTCCAGTGCACGCCCGAGCCGCCGACGACCTCGCCGGGCAAGAACGAGCCGAGCCGTCGCATGGGCAGCGCTTCCTGCGAGGGGTTGTTGCGGATCGTGAGCGTGTCCCGCGCGGTGTTTTGCATGAGGTCGTGGCGCACCACGAAGCGCAACTCGTCGCGGACGATAGGCACCGCATAGTCCTTGTCGGTTGAGCGCATGGTGCCGCGCTCGAGCGCGACTACCTTCAACCCGGCCTCGGCCAATTCCTTGGCGAGGATGCCGCCCGTCCAGCCCAGACCGACGATGACCGCGTCAACTTCCTTCATTTTCGTGGTCATGTCGTCCTCCCTCAGCTCATGTCCGCGATGCTGATGGGATCGGCGGGGAATTTCTTGTCGCGAAACTTCTCGACGTTCTCCCGATGCACCGCGATCGCGCCGGGGAAGCCGATCAGCCGCCAGCCCGCCTTGTTGCGATTGCCGCCGTAGATCGGGTCCGAGAACATGCCTTCCATCACCGTCTGGTAGACGGTGGTCCAAAACACGCGCACCGGCAGCCCGCTGTCGAAGCTCACCTTGCCGGTGGACAATCCGGCGAGCACCTCCTCCCGTTGCTGCTCGTCGAGGCGGTCGAACGGTTTGCCATAGGCTTTGCGGCAATGCGTGTTCGTCGCTTCGATGCCGGCGCGATAGAGCTGCGCGGGCGTGAGTGGCAATTGGTAGCCCTGGCTCGGCACGCCAAGCTTCCACGGTCCCTGCATATAGAGGCGTTCGCCCTTGCCCCAGCCGCCGGCGAGCGCGCGGTCGATGTAGATGTTGATGCCGAGTTCGGTGCCCTTGGGGGAGAGCTCGTCGGCCGGCACCATGTGATCGACCAGCGCTTCGACGAAAGCCGCCTCGTCGAGATTCAAGAACGAATAACCTGGCGTAGCGGGTGCGGCCGGGGCCTGCTGCGCTTGCGCGCTTTGCGGCAGATTGGCGGCTGCGACGCTGCCGGCGACGGCCCCCTTCAAGAAGTCACGCCGCCCAAAATTCTGATCCCTCATATGCGCCTCCCTGTCTCCGGTCTTTGACACCACGATGGCTGGAAGCGCAGCATCAGGGTCGGGAGAGTCAACGGCGGGATCCGACATTCCCGAGATGACTCCGGAACTGACGTGAATATTCGCGTTTTTGCGGCCTTCCTGCAAGACAGAAGCGAGGTTCGGCGGCTCCGTCACCTCGGACGGCCTGAACGGTGGTCAGACAAGTCAGCAAGAGTGGAAAGATTCTCACATGCCGCGAGCCACTGCGTCTCGAAGCGGCCCATCTGGCTCGAGGGTCGGTCTAACTGTTGTCCTATCGAGCTGCCCGCCAGTCAGAAACGCGGCGGCACCCTCAAGCTCCTCCCGCACCGGCCACGAAAGAAAACCAGGATCAGCACGACACGCCGCGACCAGGATCGCACCCAGCTCGTTGATGCGCTCGGCCAGCAGGTTGTACTTGAAGCGGTCTTCAGCCGTCGGGGTGGCCATCGTTGATCGTCTCCGTGGCCCCTGTGTTGGCCTCGGCCTCCCGCAGCTTGGCGAGGTATTCGGACAGCGGCGGCCCGACGTCGCGCGCGCGGCGCTCCAAACCGACCGCTTCGAGCAAGCGGCGCAGGTTGCCGGCGGTGCGCTGGTAGAGGTCGAGATCGTCGGGCGAGGCTTGCTCA
>VAZL01000240.1 GCA_005883445.1 Alphaproteobacteria bacterium
CGAATTCGCGCAACTTGTCGAAGACCAGGCTCGGCCAGTTCGGCGCATCGGCCGTGACCATACCGCTGTCGTCTTTGTTCGCGCGGCCGTGTCCCCGAGTTTGCGTGGCCATTTGCCGTCCTTTCAAACAGACAACCGTTGCCGGACGGCTTCATCGGCCATCACGTCCGCCGGCGTACCGTGCTTTATGATTCGCCCCTTCTCCATCACGTAGCAGGAACTGCTGATAGCAGCTGCACGGCGGACGTTTTGCTCTACGAGCAACAGCGCGACGCCCTCGCTGCGCATTCGGGCAAGCGATTCGAAAATTTCGTTCACGACCATCGGGGCCAGGCCTTCGGACGGTTCATCCACCAGAAGGAGCTTTGGCGCGCCGACCAGGGCGCGGCCGATCGCCAGCATCTGCTGCTCCCCGCCGGAAAGCGTCTTGCCGAGCTGGCGACGCCGCTCGCGCAGGCGTGGAAATAGATCGAACACGCGATCGAGCTGCAGGCGTTGCTCGGCACCGGACCGCCATCTGCTGAATAGCCCGAGAATAAGATTCTCTTCGACGCTCAAGGTCGCAAAGATGCGACGGTCCTCCGGAATAAAGGCGATGCCTTTGCGGAACACGCGGTCCGGCGACATCCCTCCGATCGCCACCCCCTCGAACACAATCCGCCCCTGAGACGGACGCAACCAGCCCATGATCGTCCGCAACGTCGTCGTCTTGCCGGCGCCGTTGCGCCCGAAAATACTGACGATCTCACCCGCATCCACACTGAACGAAACGCCGTGCACCACCGGCGCGTAGTCGTAGCGCGCATAGAGCCGATCGAGCTCAAACAGCGGCATGATCGACCCCCAGATATGCTTCCCGGACGAGAGGACTGGCGCGCACGCGATCCGGGGTTCCCTCAAATAGCTTCTCACCCTGGTGCATGACGATGACGTGGTCCGACAGACTCATGACCAGATCGACGTCGTGCTCGATCAGGAGGATGGTGGCGCGACCCGTGAGGGATTTGATCAATGCGTCGAATTCAGCCGTTTCGGAAGGCGACATTCCTTGCGTGGGCTCGTCGAGCATCAGCAGCCTAGGTCTGAGCGCCATGCAGACGGCGATCTCGACCCGGCGCTGATCGCCATGCGACAGATTTCCAACGAGCTCGTTCGCCCTTTCCTGCAGCCCGAATTCCGCAAGAATGGCTCGAGCACACGCCTGCGGCCTGGCCAAGCGATCCAAGCGAACGAGATAGCTACTGCGCCTTTCAAGACTCTGGCACGCCAGGCGAACGTTCTCGAATGTGCTCAGGCCAAAAAACAGATTCGTGATCTGAAACGATCGCGCGACGCCGAGCCTCGCTAACGCAAAGGGCGCTCGTCCGGTGATGTCGCGCCCGTCCAGCTCGACCGTTCCAGAATCCGGCTGCAGTGTTCCTGCGATGAGATTGAACGCGGTGCTCTTGCCGGCCCCATTTGGACCTATGATGGATGTCACACAACGCGGAAGAGCTTCGAAACTGAGATCTCTCACGGCGCGCAGCCCGCCAAACGCCTTGTTGAGAGCGCGCACCTTGATCATGGCGCTGCCTTCCCGCGCGACGCCGACAGGCGGCGAGCAAGTCCGATCAAGCCGTCGGGCAAGAACATGACGAACACGATGAAAATGACACCGAGGACGAGCAGGTGCCTTTCCGTGTAGCTGCCGACCGCGGATTCCAGGAACGTGACGATCACGCTGCCCGCAAGCGGGCCCAGCAGCGTACCTACGCCGCCGACGAGTGACATCACCACGGCCTTGGTCGAAACCTCGAATCCGAAGAGATGCGGCGCCACGAACCCCCGCAGCAACGGGTAGATCAGGCCGCCAACGGCCGCGACCTGTGCCGCCATGATATATGCCAGAAGCTTGTACCAGAACGAGTTGTAGCCGAGATAAGGCACGCGGTCGGAGTTATCGCGAATTGCGCGCAGGACCGCGCCGAAGCCGCTGTCGAGGATCCGGCGCGTGCCGATATAAATCAAGACCAGAACGCCGAGGACGGCGTAATAGAAGACGAAATTGTTTTGCAGATCGATCGTGACGCCCGGCAGGAGTGTAATGCGCGGGACTGGAATTCCGATCAGACCGTCTGAACCGCCGATTGCTCTCGTGTTGTGCGCGATCTTGGACAAGATTTCCGCGGCGCCGAACGTGATCAGAGCGAAATACACGCCTTTGGCGCGGATTGCGACGGCCCCGAGAACGAGCGAAAAGACAGCCACGGCCGTGACGACCGCGACCAGCACCAGCCAAAACGACTGGGTCACGTGCAAATACATCAGTGCCGAGATATAGGCGGCCAATCCGAAATATGCGGCCTGTCCGAGCGACAGCAGTCCGGCGTAGCCGAGCAGAATATCGACGCTGAGAGCGGTCGCGCCGAACAGAAACGATTCGATTGCCAGACGCGTGTAGAAAGGACCACCCAGCCACGGAAAGATTGCAGCGAGCACGAGCATTGCAAAGCCGAGCCAACGCAATTGCCACGCATTGGCTCGCGGGGGATAGAGCGCCCGTAACAGGCGATCGCCTACGTTGAGTTTCGCCGCTGTGTTAAGCGAGGGCCGCGGCTCGACGGGCGGGATGCTCGGTTGGAGCATCAAGCCTCTCCAAGCCGGTTGAACAGGCCGCCCGGCCGCGCCACGAGCACGAGCAGCATCACGCCGTAGACCAGCGTTTCAGCCCAGACCGGCGGAATCCAGAGGCTGGCGAGGCCCTGGACCTGCGCAAGCAGCAAGGCCGCGACCACCGCGCCGATGATGCTTCCCATTCCACCGACGATGACGACGGCGAAGGCCATGACGAGGAAGTCGTGCCCCATCGTGGGAAACACGGCGTAGATCGGGCTGAGCAAGACGCCGGCGAGCCCTGCTAGGCCGCAGCCGTAGATAAAGGTCAAGCCGTACACCCACCTGATTGGGATCCCGAAGGAGGCGACCATCGACGGATCGACTGCGGTCGCGCGCAGGACGGCGCCGAGCCGCGTGCGGTACACCAGCCACCAGGTGGCGAAGATCGCGATGAGGGCGATGCCGAAGACGAAAAGCCGGTAGGTCGGCACGAACACCTCGGCGAAGCTTACGATGCCGGTAAACGCAGGCGCCACGGCGTGCGTCTCCGTTCCCCACACCACCTGAGCAATGTCCCGAAGGACCAGGCTGACGCCGAACGTGAGAAGCAAGGTCACGATGGCGCGATCCGCCCGTGGCAGCAGCGGGCGGATCCCGAGTTCTTCCAGCGCCCAACCGACAGCGCCGACGAGAATCGGAACCAGCACCAGCGCGCTCCAGTAGCCTGCGCCCCAACCAACGAGCATGAAAGCGGCATAGCCGCCGAGCATATAGAGATCGCCATGCGCGAGATTGATGACGTCGAGCAAGCCGAAAATCAGGGTCAGGCCCAATGCCACGAGCGCGAGCGCGACGCCGATGATCAGCGCATCGATCACCTGGGGTAGGACTACGACGTGGAGATAACCCAGAAGGTCTTCCATCGGCGCAGCTCGCGCTCGTGGCTTTCGCTCAGAATTTCTCGCATTTGTCGGAATCGACAGCGTCCTCTCCGGGCACCCTTCCGACGGTCCGGAAATCGTTTCCGCTCACCTTGACCACGACCATATCGACGATCGCCTGGTGATCGCCCTTGCGCATCTTCTTCGTGCCTTGCGGCGTTTCCCAGGTTGCGTCCTCCATCGCGCCGCGCAGCTTCTGTTCATCCGTGCCGCCCGCCTTCTCGACGGCCTGCTTGAAGAGATAAAACAGGCCATATGTATCGGCAGCGAAGAGATCCGGATCGCTCTGGAATTCCTTCTTGAAGGTGGCCACGAATTTCTTGTTGGCCGAGGTATCGATGTCGATCGAATAGCCGGCCGCACTCAGAAATCCCTCAGCCGCGCCGTCCATCGCGCCGATATTCTCCTGCGTCACCGCGCCAGCGGAGCCCGCAAGCGTCAGCTTGTCGGAGAGCATGCCATATTCCTTGAGTTGCGTGAGGAGACGCACCGTGTCGTTGCCGGCCGTCGCAGTCATGATGACGTCAGGACGTGCAGACCGGATCTGGCCGACGTACGGGGTGAAGTCCTTTGCCCCGAGCGGCGGGAACGTGCTTCCGACGTCGGTGCCGCCCAGACGCTTGATATCGTCCTGAAACGCGGAAATGCTGCTGCGGCCCATCTCATAGTCGGGGCCGATGAAGAAATAGCGTTTACCCGCCACGTTTTTCGTCAGCCATGAGGTCAACGCGTTCGACTGCATGAAGGCATTGGCGTTCACGCGAAAGACGTTCGGATTGCATTGCGCGCCTGTGATCGACGGCGCATAGGACACGGTCGTGACCAGAATGCGATTGTTTCGTTCCGCAACCTGGCCGACCGCGAGCGTGGACCCGCTGTTGACGGTTCCAGTGAGAAGATCGACCTTGTCTTGCTGGAGCAATTTTTCGGACTTGCGAACGGCGATCGGCGGATTGGCCTCCTCGTCCTCGAACAGCAGTTCGAACGGACGACCTGCGACACCGCCCGCCGCATTGATCTCCTTGACCGCGAGCTCGGCACCCCAACGCACCTGTTTCCCGATCGGAGCGTAGCTGCCCGACAGTGGCGTGACGACCCCGACTTTGATCGCATCGGCTGCGTGTGCGTTCAGCCCGAGGCTGAATGCGAATGCGGCGATCGCACTGCTTAGAATAGTCGGCGTGTTGAGCATGTTTTCCTCCGCTTGCAAGTCTCACCTTAGGCGCCGGTGAAATTGGGCTTACGCTTCTCGGTGAAGGCTGCGATGCCTTCCTTGTAGTCACCGCTTTCCCGCAGCTTCTCGTAGGCGTGTCCCTCGACCTCGAAGCCCGCGCTCAGGCTCGTGTCGTACGACGTGTTCAACACCCGCTTGACCGTCTTGAGTGCTAGCGGCGACATGGTGGTGAGCGTCGTGACGATGTCGTCGAGAATGCGATCGAGCGCCGCCGTGTCATCGGCAACGCGCGTGAGCAAGCCCCAGCCGTGGGCTTCCGGCGCGGGGATGCGACGGCCGAGCATCATCATGTCCACGGCGCGGGTCAACCCAGCGATCCGCGCCACGCGCTGACTACCGCCGCTGCCGGGAATTTGGCCCAGAGTCACCTCCGGCAGTG
>VAZL01000241.1:0-2556 GCA_005883445.1 Alphaproteobacteria bacterium
ATTTGCGAAAGACGCCGTTCTCGGCGCGGGCAACGTCGGCGGCCGTGGCGCCGGGTCGCACGGCCGCGATGCCGGCGCTGAGGGCTTCACGGAAGACGCCGAAGGCACGGCGCTGCGCGTCGGTTGCCTTGCCGACGACCAGCGTACGGCAAATCTGGGCGAAGTACCCCTCGACCGCAGGTGTGAGCTCCGTCGTCACCAGATCGCCGGAAGCGATGCGGCGCTCCGATGGCGGCGTCATGCCGAATACGTCCGTCCCGCCGGAGCCAATGATCATGAAATTGTCGGGACACCCTCGGCGCCGCAGATAGGCCTCGATGTCCGCCACCACCTCGTATTGCCGCCGCCCGGGCTTTACCGCGTCGCGGAACACGGCATAGGCGTCGTCCGCCATCTGCGCCGCGCGCCGCAGCGCCGCGATCTCCGCCGGCAGCTTGTGCATGAGCAGCCGGTCGAGGAGCGCGGTCGCATCCTCGAGCGCGAAGCCGCGGCCTTTGTCCGCGAGCCAATTCGGCAGGAAGCGAAGCGGCGCGGCAGCGAGGCGATGGTTGACCACCCGCTCGAGCCGCGCGCCAACGGCGCGGGCGACGTCGGGTGCGAAATGGATTTTTATTCCCGGCGTCTCCGCCTCGGCACGCTCGGCTTCGGTGGCGCTGTCGAGGAAAAGCTCGGCCGCGCCGTCGGATGACACCAGCGCGATGCCGTGACCCTCGAGGATGCCGAAATCGGCGGCATAGCGCAGGTAATCGCCCTGCCAGGCGTTGCCATAGAGCACCATGTGCTCGATGCCGGCATCCGCCATGGCTGTGAGCAGATGTCGGCGCCTCGCCTCCGCCGGCATGTCGCCCTCGTCAGAATCGCACCGGAACGAACTGGTCGTTGTAGATCGCCTTGGCCTCCGGCACGGCGCCGAGGATTCCGAGCTCCTTGAGCGAATGCCTGATGACGTCGATCGCCGCCGGGCTCCAGGCGCCGTCGCCCGAGAAGCCAGCGATTTGCGCGTCGTAAATTTTGGCGGCGATGCTGGGCTTGACCTCGATGGTCCTAGCCTCGGATGCCACGACGAAATCCTTATTCGCCCGCATGAAGGCGATGGTCTTGAACCAGCCGCGCAGGAAACGCCGCAGCAAGTTCGGCCGCTTGTCGATGATGTCGTCGGTTGCAAAGATGACGTGGGTGTAGAAATCCTTCGCGATATCGCCGAACAGGATGAAGTTTCTGGCCTTGCCGGCCTCCTCCAGCTCGTAGCCGGTCGCCGCCTCGATCACCATGCCGTCGAGTTCGCCGCGCTGGATGGCGGCAAGCCGCGCCTGCATTTGGCCCAGCGCCAGGATTTGGATGCCGTCGCTGCCCCAGCCCTGTTGGCGCGATAGTTCCCGCACCAGCCAGTCCGTAAGCGAGCCCGTCGTGGTGACCCCGATGCGCTTGCCCTTGAGATCGCTGACGGCCTTGATCGGGGTCTCGAACGGAAGCACCAGCGCGAGATTTGCTGGCGGCCCGTACATGGCGGCGACACCGATCGCCGGGGCGCCCTTGGCACGGAAGCCGAGTCCCGGTCCCGAACCGAGGCCCACGTCGACGCTGCCGGCGGCGAGCGCCTGTTGAAGCTGGGCATCGCCGCGAAAGCTGGTGACCTCGATTTCGAGCCCTTCCTGCTCGAAAATCTTGGCCTCGATTCCCACTTCGGCCGCGCCGAAGGCGAACGAGTTGGGAACCGCCTTGCCAAGACGGATTTTGTCGAGCCCGAACGCCGCGCCGGCGGGCCACAGCGCAAGCGCTGCAAGAAGGCCTATCAGCGCGCCCCGCCTCAGCGTGTAATGCATTGCCTCTCTTTACTCCTCGGCTTTATCGGGGACGGGCGGCCGCCCGGCATAGGAATGGCTGTACACCGGCACCGTTTTTTCGCGCAGCCGGTAGAGATATTCGATCACCTCTCGGTTGCTCATGTATTTGGACAGGTCGAAGCGCTCTGCATGGACCATATCCTCGAGAGGACGGCGCACGCCTTCTTTCGGCGGCACCGCCGGATAGCCGATCGGCATGATCAGCGAGAAGGTGAGGAGATCGGGCACCTTCAAAATACGCTTGAACGGCTCCTGGATGTGGATGGTCACGTGCTGGCTGCCGAGCCCAAGCGCAGCCGCGGCGAGATGCATCATCATCGACGTGTTCGCGAGTCCGTCGGTGAGATGTGATTGGTCGCGGCCGAAGGTATGGGCACCCTGCACCGTCGCCCATTGCCGCCGTCCGTCCCCGACGATCACGATCAGCACCGGCGCCGCCGACCACCCGACTTCGTTGCGATGTTTCTGCAGCGCCTCGTCATGGGTCATCTGAAAGGATGGATGACGCAGCTTGAATTCGCGCTGCTGCTCCATCCAATAGATGAAGTCGTTGTTTTCCTCGATATAGGCGCGGAACAGCGCCTTCTTAGTGTCGGGATTCTTGACGACGATGAAGTCCCACGGCTGCCCGTTGGCACCGGACATCGCCCAGCGCCCGACTTCGAGGATTTGGGTGACGTAATCGTCGGGGATCGGATCCGGCTTGAGCTTG